>CAXTWV010000063.1:0-9851 GCA_964248005.1 uncultured Ktedonobacteraceae bacterium
CCGAGGCCAGCATGTTCACCCTGCGCGACACACCCATGTTTACCTGCGTAGCCCAACCGCTAGATAGTATTCTTGATGAAATTGGAGCATGAAGTAGTAGAAGTATTCAGTAGAAGCGGTAGGGGCAGCAATTCATTGCGCCCACGGACGAGCGAAGCAATGTCCGTTCCCTACACAGTTACCAGAAGTACCACTACATAAAATTGGTGGGGTAATAAGAGTAATGAAGTAATGAGTAATCAAATACAAACAGAAAGCAATTTAACACTTTCACGTTCACACACGCTTTTCGCGGAGGCACAAACTCTGCTTCCAGGTGGCGTAAACAGTCCTGTACGCGCCTTTCGCGGTGTCGGTGGAGAGCCTGTCTTCATTGACCATGCACAGGGACCATATCTCTATGATGTTGATGGCAATAGATATCTTGATTATGTGCAATCATGGGGACCGATGATTCTAGGCCATGCCTATCCTACCGTCGTAGATGCGGTAGTACAAGCGAGTCAGCGTGGTTTCAGCTTTGGTGCCCCCACACAGGCCGAGAGCGAACTAGCGAAGCTAGTTATACAACAGGTTCCCTCAGTTGAAATGCTACGCTTTGTTAACTCTGGTACCGAGGCGACCATGAGTGCCTTGCGTCTTGCACGTGCCTACACGGGACGCGACAAAATCATCAAATTCGCGGGCTGCTATCATGGACATGCCGATATGCTTCTGGTACAAGCTGGCTCCGGTGTTGCCACAATGGGCTTACCCGATAGCCCAGGCGTTCCTGCTGAAGCAACGCACAATACATTGACTGTGCCATATAACGACAGTGCCGCCGTTGAGCAACTGTTTCAGACATATACCGATTCAATCGCCGCTATCATCGTCGAACCTGTCGCGGCAAATATGGGTCTCGTCCTACCTCTTCCTGGCTATCTGGAAGCATTGCGTAGCCTGACACAAAAATACGGTGCGTTGCTGATTTTTGATGAAGTTATGACAGGCTTCCGTCTCGCACCAGGGGGTATGCAGCAACGAGCGGGTATCACGCCGGATATCACCTGCTTTGGGAAAATTATTGGTGGTGGTCTACCCGTTGGAGCGTATGGCGGACGACGCGACATCATGCAACAGGTCGCGCCTCTTGGCTCGATGTATCAAGCAGGTACATTATCAGGCAATCCTCTCGCAATGGCAGCAGGTATTGCCACACTTACCGAGTTAAGCAAGCCAGGACAATATGAGCGACTTGAGCAGAAAAGCGCGTTGCTAGGCGAAGGGATCACTAGAGCAATCGCAGACACAAAAGCCGATGTACAACTGGTACGCATTGGAGCGATGTTCTGTCTGTACTTTACAAAGGAACCAGTGACAGACTATGCCAGTGCGAAGAGAGCGGATACAACACGTTTCGCGCACTTCTTCTGGCACATGCTTGAACGCGGCATCTACTTGCCACCATCTCAATTCGAGTCATGTTTTCTCTCGCTTGCACTCGATGATGCCATGCTCGATGAAACTATCAAACAGGTTGAGCTAGTATTGCGGCAGGTCGCGTAAGAAAGGGTTTTCTCATGGCAAGTTTTCCAACAATACGTATGCGACGCACACGCCAGAACGAGAAATTGCGTGGCCTGGTTCGTGAGACACGCCTGAGCGTAGATCAGTTAATCTACCCATTGTTTATCGCGGAAGGCTTACAGGAGCCGCGCGAAATCGCCTCTATGCCAGGGATTATGCAGTGGCCCATAGAGCATATCGGACACGAAGTCGAGCGTATCGCCAATCTCGGTATTCCCGCTGTCCTCCTGTTTGGTATTCCCTCCGAAAAGGATGAAGTCGGTTCACAGGCATACGCTACAAAAGGTATCATTCAGCAAGCCATACAGCGTATCAAAGCACAAGCACCAGACACGCTTGTGATAACCGACGTGTGCCTCTGTGAATATACCAGTCATGGACATTGCGGTGTCATTCGCAATGGTGATGTACATAACGACGAGTCGCTGACCCTTCTCTCACGTATGGCCCTTTCGCACGTCGAAGCCGGAGCCGATATCGTAGCCCCCTCCGATATGATGGATGGGCGCATCGGCACCATTCGTCATGCCTTAGACGAGCATGGTTTCAGCCAAGCACCTGTTATGGCCTACTCCGCCAAGTTCGCATCGGGCTTCTACGGCCCCTTCCGTGAAGCCGCCGAATCGACGCCACAATTTGGTGATCGTCGCTCCTATCAAATGGACCCTGCGAACGCCCGTGAAGCCCTACGCGAAGTTGACCTGGATATCGCGGAGGGTGCCGATATCGTCATGGTCAAACCAGCCATGCCCTACCTCGACATCATCCGCCAAGTACGCGACACTTGTGACCTACCCATCGCCGCCTACAACGTCAGTGGAGAGTTCTCCATGATCAAAGCCGCCGCCCAAAACGGCTGGATCGACGAAAAACGCGTCGTGATGGAAGTCCTGACGGGAATTAGGCGAGCGGGTGCGGATATGATAATAACGTACTTCGCGCCTGATGTGGCGCGGTGGTTGAAGGAAGAGTAACTAAGAAGAGCAATCGAGAAGAGAAAAAATTCTCAGAGAGGGAGCGAGCGTGAGTACAGACATTCAAACACTTGCACAAGCTTATCAACAATTGTGTGCAGGGGAAGAGTTCCGTATTGCTCTTGGAAACTTTATGAACGAGTTCTTCCTCTATAATACGCGTGATCGTCAGGCTCTTCTTGATACTCCACTTCAAATATTAGAGAACCCCACTGAGGACCAATCCCGATGGGCAGCTTTTTGTGCAGGTGCGGCAGAATACCTCGCCAAGCGATATCGTCTTCAATGTCCGCAATGGGTGCATAACTCTATCTATATCTTGTCTTCTCCCTGGTATATGACAGGCCCTTTTGATAATCCTGTTATGCGTGCCTCATTACAAAACGATGCTCCTGCACCTTGGAGAAGACGCAATGTCTTCTGTAGCCCAAACATTTTTACCAATCATCATCGCTCCTCACGAGAACCGAAAAACCAAAAAGATCTTTTGCGTCATCGTCAAGCAATGCTGAACAAGATGAGTCCAGAGGAACGTAGTGCTTATGTTACTGAATATAACGCACGTGTTCCTCGGTGGATGCATATTTCCGTAGGGGCCGATTTATCACGTCCTTTATGTAGGTATCGAGAGGCTACCAGGACGTGATAAATCGGCCCCTACGGAAATATGCATACCTCGACGCCTAGCGACCAAACCTTCCAGCCAGAAACCTACATAAGCCCGCGAAAAGCAACGCTTTACTTCCCTCGCCCATCACAGCGGCGACAAACCCAAGTGTTACTCCTATCACTAGCCCTATGCGTCCTGCTGGATGACGTATCATCTTTTGGAGTGTCTTCAATTCTTTTCCCTTTTCTTCTAATGGGTGACATTTGTACTCGGCAAACGTTCTTATCACTATCATTTATTCTGCTACTAAGGTAACACAAAAACGACCCATTTGCCTATGGAATGATGCGCAATTTCCGATTGTTTTATCTAAAGTGGTCATTTATGTAAAGCGGACATAACCCAAAAATATTGGTACTGATATCCTGTTACTATTCTGATTCCTATTCCGTTTATCTCTGTTATAAGGCACCTTTAAGGTGTCTTAAGGCTTTTCTAAGGTTTTGCTAAGGTCTTTTCAGCACGTTCTAATTTTTGTTTTCTTAGTTCTCACAGAGAGTGTTGTGTCATGGTTGGGATGAACGACAACAATCGCACTTATCAGCCTATCAATTCTTATGGTGTCATTGGCGATTGTCATTCAACGGTGCTTATTGCACCCGATGGCTCAGTAGACTGGGGATGTCTCCCAGATTTCGATAGCCCTGCTATCTTTTGCCGTCTGTTAGATGCGGATCGTGGAGGGTACTTTCAAATAGCACCTACAGACAACACTATTCCAGGCTTTCAACGTTACTTGCGTGGAAGCAATGTCTTACAGACACGTTTTGCTAGTACCTCTGGTGAGGTAGTGTTAACCGATTTCATGCCCGTGGAAACGTTGAGTGCTTGGCCCTATCGTGGTATGAATAACAATACATGGACACGTGAAGATGGCTCTTGCCATTGTCTCGTTCGTATTGTGGAGTGTACACATGGTGAGTTGCCTGTGACGATGACCTTACGTGTCAGTCCAAACTATGCCGCGTCACCTTGTGAAGTGTCACTCGCGCCCGACAACATAGGGGCACTCATTTCTGATGGCAAACAGCACGTCGGTTTAGCAATTGTGGGTGCAAGCTTGTTGCCTTCGTTTTCGATACAGATAGCGCAAAGCGCAGAGGAATGGCATCCATCAGTTGTCGCGCACGTTGTATTGCACGAAGGGGAGCGACTCATGTTTGCTGTAGGCATGGGTCGTAGTGCGCATGCCGCCCGTCGGCTTGTGGAGCAAGAGTTGCGTCAGCGTAATTTTGACGCTGAACTGGCTCAAACACTGCATTGCTGGCGCAAGTGGCTCGCCAATTGTAGTTACCAGGGACCATACCTGGAATGGGTTCAGCGTAGCGCACTCGCGCTCAAGATGATGACGTATGCTCCCACAGGTGCAATCGTTGCAGCTCCTACCACGTCTTTACCAGAAGACATTGGCGGTGTACGCAACTGGGATTACCGTTTTACCTGGTTGCGTGACGCAACTTTTACCTTGTATGCACTTAATGTGCTTGGCTTTACGGAAGAGGCCAGAGCATTTACGCATTGGTTACGTCGTCTCTCTTATGCGAATGGTGAAGACCTGCAAATCATGTATGGTATTCGTGGTGAACGCGATCTGATGGAACAAGAGCTATCGCATTTAGATGGGTACTGTGGCTCGCGTCCGGTACGTGTCGGCAATGGAGCAGCAGATCAGAAGCAGCTAGACGTATTCGGTGAAATTCTGGACTGTATTCACATTTATCGTCGTCAAGGCGGTTTTGAGCGTTATGGTGAAACACTCGAAGGTCCACTTTGGTCAATGATGTGTACGCTTGTTGAGCACGTCTGCGCCCATTGGCAGGAACCCGATAATGGCATTTGGGAGGTACGTGGTGGCTTGCATCACTTCGTCTACTCAAAGGTCATGTGTTGGGTTGCGCTTGATCG
Source organism: uncultured Ktedonobacteraceae bacterium (assembly GCA_964248005.1). Lineage (GTDB taxonomy): Bacteria > Chloroflexota > Ktedonobacteria > Ktedonobacterales > Ktedonobacteraceae > JBBQVS01. Next base: position 5,119 of record CAXTWV010000063.1, read on the forward strand.
TGGTATCAAAGCGGCAGAACAGTTACATCTTGAGGCAGACCTATCACGTTGGCATATGGTGCGCGACGAGATTCGGACGAGTATTCTCTCGCATGGTTACAACACCTCGCTTGGAGCATTTACACAGTCATATGACGATACCGCGTTAGATGCTTCAAACCTATTGTTGCCTCTGGTTGGTTTCATCGCACCAGATGATCCACGAATGCGTTCAACTGTAGACCGTGTTATGGAAAAGTTAACGAACAAACAAGGCTTCGTCTATCGGTACCATGCTGAGGATACTGATGACGGTTTGACGGGTGGCGAAGGCACGTTCACAATTTGTACTTTGTGGTTAGTAGACAATCTCGCGATGCAGGGACGCCTCTCCGAGGCACGTTCACTTTACGAACGCGTCTTAAGTTATTCTGGTCGTTTGGGTCTGTTCTCCGAAGAGATTGATCCACGTGGCACAGGGTCGCTAGGGAATTATCCACAAGCTTTTACTCATATTGCACTCATCAATAGCGCGAACAACCTGCGGAAGGCTGAAATCCGTATGGCTGAGCATCATACCGACCCAGTTATGGCAGCAATCACCTACCAAAAATAGATGGTTCATGAAACACTTGTGAGAACGGTAAGCGTCCCTCCTCAATTATAAAGGGGGGACGCTTGCTGTATTTAGAGCTAGGATGGTATCATTCCGACTTGTTGAAGCAATTGCAAAATGTCTGCACAGAGCCAGTATTCGACGATTTTCCCATCCTCGACGCGAAAGAGGTCCATTCCCGCATACTCGACCTGTTTCCCAATAGCCGTAGATGAGGCACCTGGTATACCTCCTTGATAGGTGGCACGAAAGACCCATCGACCAGCAACCTTGTCGTCATCGGCAAGGGGACCAACAGTAGTCGTAAAGCTGTAGTTGGTGAAGGCTCCCATATTCCCACCTATCCATTGTTTTAGTCCATTAGGGCCACGTACTTCAGCAGGACTACTGCCTGCAGGAGCAAAATGAGCGACAAAGCTGGGCGCGATGATCTCGTCAGCAAGGGACAGATTTCCATTCCATAGTTCATTCCAAGGTTTCCAGAGGTCTTTATTCGTCTGTGAGGACATACGTATTTCCTTTCTTTACATAGAACTCAGTTCCTGCTATAATTACGAATAGATCATCGTAATTACAAATTAATTATACGAGTATTTATTCGTTTTGTCAAGGGCTTCTGGAAAGAAGTTTCTTCTGTTTGCAGGAGAATGAGTTTATGGGAGAAAACCAGGAACGTCGGCAGGCGCATCGGCAGAAGCGCGGTCTACATCGCGTGGAGGAAATCCTTTCTGTAACTGGCGCACTCTTTGCCGAGGTCGGCTACGATAAGACAACAACCAATATGATCACGGCACGTGCAGGCATTTCACCTGGATCACTGTATCAGTTTTTCCCGAACAAAGAAGCGATTGCGCAGGCATTCGCAGCAGACGTGACCACACATCTCCACGAGATGTATGACACTATGCTTTCGCCTGAGGTAATCGCTTTACCTCTTCAGGCTTTTGTGAATACCTTGATTGATAGGCTTGTTGAATTTAACCGGAACTATCCTGGCTATCTTGCGCTTGAGCTTGGATCGACTATCTCTCCACCACTTGCGCTTGTCTTAGCAGATTTACAGCAAGGACTCCTGGCTGACCTCGATGCAATATTTGCAGCGCGGTGGCCTTCTAGTACACAAGAGCAACGGCGTCTTCCTCTGCTCATCTCGTATCGTCTTTTTTTGGCCTTACTTCCACTTGTCCTTCAAGGCGAAGGGGAACAGCAGTCTGCAATTGTGGATGAAATGAAAATCTGTTTGTACAGGTATTGGGAACCAATCATGGGGACGCAGAGAACGCACAGTTAGGTCATTTTCTTTACATCCATGAGATACTAAACAAAAATAGATGAACAAAGGAAGAATACACTGTGTCTGTCAACTACCCCAGTGCGAGCTTAAAACCATACAAAGAAGAGAGTCTCGCGAACGGTCACGCATGGATTTTTTCGGGTGCATTACAACAACCACCCCACTGGATAGAGGCAGGTGGTCTTGTTGATGTAAAGTCGTCAAAGGGACAATTTGTCGCGCGTGGCTATTACAATCCACAGACTGATATCGCTATCCGTATCTTGACACGCAACCCCGAAGAGGCGATAGATGCCGAATTTGTACAAGACCGTGTGCGCCGAGCGGTAGAACTGCGGCGCGTCTTTCAGCCTGAGCAGACAAACGCGTATCGCCTCATTCACTCTGAGGGCGATGGCCTCCCCGGACTGGTTGTAGATCGTTTCGCGGACATTCTTGTCATGCAGATACACACGGCTGGCATGGAACGATTACGTCCATTGCTGATTGAAGCTCTGTTACAAGAAACGGGTGTCAGTGGTATCCTTCTACGCAACGATAGCATGTCACGTCGTCGCGAAGGCTTAGAGGTCGAAGAACCTGTAGTCGTAGCAGGGAAAGTACCAGAGCATATTCTCATACGTGAGAATGGTGTACAGTTCCTTGTTGATCCCTGGCAAGGTCAGAAGACAGGCTTTTTTCTTGACCAACGCGATAAGCGCGAGTCCTTACGCAAGTACGTGCATGGTAAACGCGTGCTGAACTGTTTTAGCTATACGGGTGGTTTTTCGCTCTATGCCGCGCTCACTAATAAAGACACGACTGTTACGAGTGTCGATATTTCTGGTCCAGCAATAGAGGCGTCGCGCAAAAACTTTGAGTTGAACGATCTTAATCCTGATAACTATGAATTTCGGATAGCTGATGTCTTTGCATATCTCGAAGAGGCAGTAGCGCGTGGCGACCAATTTGATGTTGTAGTGCTCGACCCTCCTGCATTTGCGAAAACGCAGAGTACGCGCAACAACGCCCTCAAAGCCTATCGTCGCTTAAACACACTAGGTATGCAAGTGTTGCGACCAGGAGGCATTCTGCTCACCTGTTCATGCTCTGGCGTTGTCGGTATGGACGATCTCCTGGGTGTACTATCACTAAGCGCACAACGTTTTCAGCGTCCCGTGCAACTGCTTGAGACCTATACACACGGTGTCGATCATCCTATTAATCTTGCTATGCCGGAAACGGAGTACTTAAAATCTGTGTTTTGTCGAGTTTGCTAGAAAAAATCTTGTATTAATTAATATATAAATAGTTGACAAGATACAGGAGAATGTGGTACCTTTTTAGAAATGCGAGTGATAGAGATACACGTGTCGTTCCACTACTTCGCTGTTAGGAGGTACGTTATGTCAGCTAATCAATCCTTTTCTATTCGAGTTCGTTCTTATACTCCTACAGATCAGTCATTTGTATTTAGTCAGGCACCACGTCTACTTATTGGCATGTCTTCCTGGCGTGATTCAAAAAAGTTATTGACAACTATACACGAGTGGCTGACGAATAGTATGGCACAACATGGAACACGAACGATGATATTCATTGCTGAAAGTGAACAAGGCAAACGGCTAGGTTTTGCAAGCGTTTCGCATAGCACCCACTTTACTGGTGAGAAACAGGCGTATATAGGTGAGCTAGTGGTTGATGAAACTGTAGAAGCTTCTGGAGTTGGCTCCGCATTAGTCTCGGCGTGTGAAGATTGGGCAGTGAGTCATGGTTATACGTATCTTGTTCTGGAAACTGGTGCTGCGAACAAACGGGCAAGAGGCTTCTATCAGCATCTTGGCTTTATGGAAGAAGATATCAAGCTTGTAAAACAGCTATAAAAACGCTAAATTCAGTAGGTAAAGGAAATACCATGCAGAGTGCTATCGAACGTTGGCATGAGTTACTTGCAGCGCGTGCAAAACAAATGGATGCTGCATACGCGCGTTTGGGTCGTACCAGTGCAGATTTTTGGGATCGTCGAGCTAAGAACTATCATCGCTCGACAAAAGAAACTGCGACCCTTGATCCTCTCTATCTCAAACTTCGCAAGGAAGTGACACGAGAGACAACCGTGCTTGACGTGGGAGCAGGAACAGGTCGTTTTGCGCTTGCATTAGCTCCGTATGCGCGACATGTAACAGCGGTAGAGCCAAACGCTACGATGTTGGACTATCTCAAACGCGATGCAATGGGAGAAGAGTTAACGAATGTATCGTTACTCTATACAAGTTGGCAAGATGCTCCAACGAATCTGAGTGCGGATATTGTCGTGTGTAGCCACGTCCTCTATCCCATTTGGGACGTAGACACATTTATCACAAAGTTACGTGCGGCAACACAGCGTACCTGTTATATCTATATGCGGGCGGTCCATTTCGATACCGCGACCAATCCCCTGTGGAAGCACTTTCATGGTAAGGATCGCCATCCCGCTCCTGGTTACATGTATGCGCTGGATGTTTTGTTTGAAATGGGTATCTATGCTGATGTTGAGATTGTGCGTATGCCGGGGATGATACGCTATCCCTCGCTTGACGTAGCGACCGAAGAATTACTTGAGCAACTTATCTTGCCCGATGATGAACAGACGAGAGGTGAATTACGACAGTTGTTAGAGTCGTGGCTCGTAGAGCGTGATGGAGCATTCATTCCACCAGTTGATACGCAGATGAGTGCTATTATGCGTATACACCCCTAAAAATTGGCAGAGGCCAGGGTTCCCCTTGCGGGCGCCCTGTTTGAAATGACATATGTACCTTGACAGACTAATAGGGACCGATTGATCGCGTACTTGTTGGCGTCTCGATTGCCAACAAGGAC
>CAXTWV010000063.1:9861-16631 GCA_964248005.1 uncultured Ktedonobacteraceae bacterium
CCGCTATAAATCGGTCCCTACTGAACTAGACGATTGCCTTGTCCAAGCTCTTGAAGAAGGAACCGAGTGATCCCTTCGTGAAGCTCTCGCCAATGGGGTTGTTTGCGATGGCGATAGGGCCGCTCAGGTCTGCATTCGCATCGTACTTGAGTACGGAACCGTCAGCCTCATCGAGAATGTTGATGTTGCTGAGTGCATTGATCGAGCCACCTGTTCCCTGACGTTGTACTTGCAGTGTGAGGTTGTTTGGTGCCTGTTTCTGCGCGATGTTGATGATGACGTTGTAGGGTCCCTTCAAACCTGGAAGGGGCGTGGTAATACTCGCCTTGATGCTGTTAGGATCGAGGTATTCAACATTTTGGCATCCTGGAATGCATTCTTTCAATATCGCAGGGTTAAGAATAGCATTGTACACCTGGGTGCTGGAAGCCTTGAATTTGTGTGAGCCGTTCAATTTCATATGTAAAAAATCCTTCCTTGCTACATGAAAATAGAGAGACGTTTCTTTACGTCTTTACGTGCAATTGAGATATATCTATATCAATCAACAAATGTGTTGATGAGGGCTTTATTGTAGCGTTTCTCATCAACGCTGGCAATCCTAGCCGGACTATTTACCTAAAAGTCCTATTTCGTGCCGCAATGCCTTTTTCGCCCGCATGATTTCACTCAAATCACCCAAATGTGCTATCTACGCTCCTCACATATGGAAGATATGTTATACTGCCTCTGTCCATTTCATCATGTGTCTTTATGAGTAGGTACGAAAGAACGGATAGTGTATATATAGGGAGAGCAGAAGTCGTTATGGCATTGTATGAAGATCATGATCCGCATGCGAAACACTATTGGCAAGCTCGGCTCGCACGCGAACGACTGAATATTTCAGAGTCAGTTGAGGAAACACTGGCCGACCCGTCGTCGCAAGAGCAATGGTCAGACGATGAGCAACACTATGTTTCCTTGGATCGCTCTCTCTCAAGTACAGAACTTGTTCCGCCCCGACTTAGCCTACAATCGAAAGTACTGCCTTCTGTTCGTCCCGCAAGCTTTGTACAGTCTGTCACGGCTGAGATAGCCGCGCAACAGGCCGCAACGAAAGAGAAGGAAGAGCAGCGAAAGTCACCAAACATATTGACGCGGCTTGCACAGCGTTTCACCTCTTCCATTGCGGCTATTATGAAACCTGATGATGTTACCTGGACGCCTACACGAAATGATCAGGATGAAGTGCTTTCACAAGAAAGGCACCTCGCAACTCTTCCTCCTACATATGCTGTAGCACCAATTGAAAGTATGCAGATGCCTACAGTAATTGATGCGATTCCAGCGACACCCTCACAGCCAGCCTCTCCTGCTGTAAAGAGTAAGCAGCGTTTAGCTGGGCACACAGCAAAGGTGCAGCTACAAACAGCAGAAATTGTCAAAGCAACGCCACATCCTAAAACGCCATATCCTAAAGAGAGTGACATATATAGTTGGAATCGAGAGACGAAGGAACCTTTGCGTGAACCTCTCACCGTGAATGTTCGCCTTCGCGAAAAGGTACAAGAAGTACCCCCTGTCAACAAGATAACAGAAGCTCCTTCTAACAATGAAATACAGGTTCAACAAGAGACGCATGTTGAGGCACATGCTGTACGTTCTGCCAACGCTGATTGTCTGTCATTCTTTGGTATCGGTACATTTGAGAGTGGACAAGGTGAACTCATGGTGAGAAATACACATACTGTCGCAACGAGTGTTGTGCATGTCACCTTGACCTCTAATCCTGGGCCAACATTGGTGCAGTATATATCGCTTCATCCAGAAGTGGGCTTTACGCTCCACTTGACTGCTCCAGTCGCCGCAAAGACAACGTTTAACTACATGCTGTTTGTAGACAATCGCCTGTAGGGACCGATTTATAACGTCCTTGTTCGGCAATTGAAAGGCCAAGAGGATGTGATAAATCGGTCCCTACCAGTCTGCCAATCTTCATATAATGGCTTCGTAGATACTGTGTTGTTATAGGGTGCCTTCGATCTCATGTTGTAAGCGGCTAAAGAAGTTCGCCATGTAGTCATAGCGTTCTTGTGCCAGGATGCGTCCGGTCGCTGTTGTCATACGTGCGGGGAGGTTGCCGAAAAGTAAGCGAAATTCGATGCTCGGAGAGTAATTGGGGCTGCGCCGTAATGCGCGTACTGTCAGTGGGTCAACTGGTTCAAGAATGTCAGGCGGTAGTTCTGAATATATTTTCTGATGATAGAGACCCGTGATACAGTAGAGACGACCGATACCGATAGCCCCAAGGCAGTCAATTTTGTCGGCATCGTAAAGAACGCGTCCCTCCAATGTGGAAGGGGTGATGCCGCCTGTCATGCGATGTTCACGGATGGCCTCTTGTACTGCGGGAATAGCATGTTGTGGAAATTGCGTATGCGTGAGCAAGTCTGCCGCCATCTCTGCCCCAATTATGGCATGGTCGCCTCCGTGCCGACGTTCGCGTTCTTGCCCAATATCATGCAACGCAACTGCCGCCCAGATGATGGGTAACTCACCGCCTTCACGGGCTTGTAACGTATCTGCTAACGCCATAACCCGTACAATATGATCGTAATCATGCGAAACATCGCTCGCTTCTTCGCGCTGCATCGTCTCTTGAGTAAGCGTAAGGAGCCAGGAACGTAGGAGATGTAACTCAGTCACTTTCGATGTCATCGCTTTCTAAAAGAGGTAATGTTACAATAAAACAACTTCCCTCACCATATTCGCCACTACTTTCGACGCGGATAGTCCCATGATGGAGGTGAAGAAACTCAGCAACAACGTATAGACCAAGCCCGACGCCTTTTGTTTTACCTCCATCCACATTTGGAGCACGGTAGAAACGCTCAAAGAGATAAGGTTGTGCATCCTTGGGGACGCCAATACCCTTATCTGCTACTCGTACTTCTAGCAATGCGTTCCCTGTCTCTCCCCTGCACTGTTTGAGTGTAACAGTAATAGGGCCACCGTGCGGACTATATTTTATTGCGTTCTGTAGTAGATTTCCAAATATCTGCTGAAGCCGCGCGTGATCTCCCATCACATAGCCTGGCTGTTCCTCAGACGGAGAGGCATAATAAATTGTATGAAGTGTGGTTATGGCACTATGTGCGGCAACCTCTTGTTTCAGTAGTTCGCTCAGGTTTACGCGCTCTTGTTTCAGCGTGATTTGTCCTTTGTTTAGCCGTGTGACTTCAAGGAATGTATTGACAATGTTTGTGAGTTGATGCGTTTGTTCCTCTATCACTGTGATGCTCTCTTGCAACCTCTCACGTTTTGGCATCTCTTCAATGCGTCGCATAATACGCGCCATCATCTGGCTATGTGCCTGAATGACGGTGAGTGGTGAGCGAAATTCATGAGCGGTAATAGAGAGAAACTCATCTTTCATGGCGTTGGATTCGCGCATCTCGGCTTCACTTGTGCGTGCAATCGTCGCCTCTGATTGCCAGCGTGCCTGCTCGATAGCCAAACCTGCGAATTGTGCAATGCCTTCGGCTACCGTCACATCCCATACCGTAAACTCGCGACGTACATAGCGTGACCGAGGAGAGTCAGGATGTGGTATAGGGTCATCTTGCGATGCAGAGCGGTCGAGGACCATAACCCCAAGTAGCTGTTTGTTATACATCAGTGGCGCGACGAGTACCGTATCAGTCTGTATGGTTTCCACATACATAGTACGGTGCTCCGGTGGAATAAGCGTCGTGTGACCTGCTACCAGAGAGGCATGTGGTTCTTTCGTGTGTGGTATATCTGGGGCGAACCAGTATTGCTGCTCCGTATTCCAGTACGCATCAGGTTGCTTGGAAAACCCAATAGAGAGCAGTGGAGTAAAGAGATGTCGCTCCTCGTCGTACATGTGTACAAAGCCGCGTTCACAATTCAAGGCACTCAGTGTCATCGTAAGCACGCGACGTACCATCTCTTTGATGTCCGTAACGCCAGCTAATATTTCTGCCGCGTTAAGCATCACACCCAGTGCTCCCCGAATACGCTGCTCAGCACGGACTTGCTCTGTAATGTCACGAAACGCACTTACGAAACCAACACGATGCGATTCGTCATCATGAAGAGGGGCAATATTCACTTCCAGGGTACGTTCAGAATTGTCCGCACGGTGTGTTACGAACCGTTCGCCTCGAATACGCTCGCCATGTAGTACACGTGTCAGCGGAAAATCTTCGTAGGCAAGTGGTGTACCTTGCAGCGTATACATCGGATAACGCTGCAAAAATGTGGTGAGATGTTCTTTGGAGTACAGCGGCATGCCCAAGAAATGTGAGGCTGTCTGATTGTTTACGACGATCTGTCCATCTAAATCGAGTACAATAACTCCTTCGGTCATCGCATTAAAGACGGCATCAAGCGTGTTTGCTCGCTCGGTAGCAACTTTCGCTATCTGATCTGCGTTTGTGAGTAACTGATTCTTCTCAATTGCGAGTGCGCACTGTGCCGCTATATCTTGTGCAAACGCGAGATGACCCTTTGTAGGCTGGCGTGTCGCCCTATTATAGTTGACAAAGGCAAACCCGACACAATGTTTTTCCTCAAGGAAAAGTGCGTTTTTCTTTTTGCGTTTGCCTCCGTTTCTTGCACCCGCAATAAGTGGCACGACGAGAACATTGTTTAAGCCAAACTGTTGGTACCACTCTTTCTCAATACCTGTCACTTGTTCTTGCGTAAAGAAGTGCGGAGTCTCATCGCGAAGAGCCTCGCTGCAACTGGGCAGGTCTATCAGTGGTGGTGACGTTGTTGTATAAGATCGAGGGGTGGTAGTGCTTGCGAGTAGCAACGCGCCATTATCCAGTAGCACAATAGTTCCGCCATCGGCTTCCAAACCATTGACGAGGTGTCGTGTCGCGATACCGAGCACGTTTGAGAGGTCCTCGTTCGAGTTGACGGCTATTGCAACCTCATAAATAGATTGAGCACGTTTGATTAAACGTTCCGCTCGCTTACTCTCGTTTTGCGCCTGTCTATATAAGCGTGCATTGTCAATTGCAACGGCTGCCTGTTGACCGATGGCACGCACAAGTTGCTGCTTATCCTCGGAAAAAGCGTCTATTTTACCAGGACTATCAAGGGACATCAAGCCAACGATGCGTCCTTCGCGTCGAAGTGCTACGAATAGAATAGACTGCACAAGAAATGTCTCTGCGAACGTTTTCATCCCTTGTTCGGTATGTAAATCATTAATTACAAGAATCCCATCGCCTTGTGTCAAGCGTTGTACAAATGCATCTTGTAAAGGAAGAGTATGTGGATACCATAAATGGTCGCCTGCTTTAATCACTTTTGGATGAAGACTGGGTGCGGAAAGAAAATATGTTTTAGGAACAAAAAGACTTCGTGCCTCTTCAAAAAGCCAGACTGCACAACGCTCAACCTCACATACCTCTGTTGTACGTTTTACCAGTACTTGTAGAATATGTGTAAGATCAAATGATGAGGCGAGAAGTTCTGACAACTCGCGCAAGATTTCACATTCGCGCAATGCTTGTTGTAAACGTATACGCTCCTGATCGCTAGTAAATAAAGAACTATCACTCGGCATGTTATCAACCTCTCATGGGAGTTAAGTAAAAATGAATAGTGGTAGGAGTTCGGTATAAGGACATGCGGATATTTTGTTATAAGGTATGAACAAGCCCCGAAGTACAACGGGGCGTTGATATATAAAAGTGTAACAGATGGGAATAGTGCGCGTCAAGACATATGACTAATTGACTCCAATGCTTGTGTCAATCCATTTGCATGATATAATAGTTCCGCCTGAACAATGAGGTATAGGTATTTAAAAAAGAATGTTCTTACGGAAGAGAGATATATTTTGACAACTACAATGCATGGCAAGGAGAATCGTTTGCATGACAATGAGTATTGGTATCGACTATAAAGCTGGAATGTGGAAGACGTGTTTCACTGAAAATGGGCAGACAATAGAACTATGTACGTTCGCGGATAGTGACGCGACACTTGCCTATATTGAGAGTATATGTGCGTTCTATCCAGAACCAATAATAGCACTTTCCTCTACATTGGAAACAACCCTCTGCTCACTACAAACCCTGGAAGAGCAGATTACTACACCTGATATGGCTGATTTACATACATTTCTTAGTGCTATAAGTTCTCTCAATACAAAGAACTTTCATTTGCCCGCGTTAAAGAACCTGAAAAGCGTACCACGCTATCGCAAACGTAAGCGCAAAGACATGGGGGATGCAGATCAACTGTGTTCCGTAGCGACCCTGCTGTATCGTATGCGACAGCAAGAGGCTGCGTGGTCCGAAATGCGTTTCTTATATTTAGAGGTTGGGGAGGATGATAGAAGCATTGTCGTCATCAAGGATGGGCGGATTGTTGATGGCATGACGGTTCGCATGGAAGTGGATGATGAGGAAGATGAGCAAGAACGTGAACAAGGATTTTGGGAGGGGTTATCGGAAGATGTGGCAGGCTTGATGGCTATTCATCACTTTGAAGATATCGTCGTGATCGACCGTCGTTCCTCTCTTCAGGAGAAAATAGATAAAAGCACTGTTGTTGATCGTTTAGGCGATACCTACCAATTCTATCTTTACCCGCATGGTGAGTCTGAGCCAGAGGGCTTTGAGACCGCGATAGGAGCCTCGCTTGTAGCGGAGGGACTGTTTCGTCCTGGCCTCGCTTCCGAAGTCGTAGAGCGTCTTCAAATCAAGTGATGTAGAGATGAAGCAAAAGAGCGTTTTTTTGCGGGC
>CAXTWV010000063.1:16641-18551 GCA_964248005.1 uncultured Ktedonobacteraceae bacterium
CAAAAAAACCCATCTTTTGCTTCATCTCTACAACTTATTTACCATGATTACGGAAGCGTAGGAGTTCGATAACGACGGTTAGGAGTGTGCCAACCGCAATCGTAACAAGCGAGATCGGCGTAGAAGGAGTTTTTGTCATCTCCTTTTGTTCTTTGTCCTGCTGTTTTAAGCGTGCTCTGGCAGCTACTTGTTGTTGCTTTTCAGTAGCCGTCTGGCTTGCCTTACTTGTTTTATCACTATCCCCATTTGAGTGCTTCTGAGCGTTTTTGTGACTTGCTGTTCTATCTTGCCTATTCGTCTCACTTTGTTGATTCTGAGTGTTTCTTTGGCTCGATTGAGTCGCGCTTCTTCCTCCTTTGCCGATTTGTGAATCCACAGCACTATTAGTCGGTCGTGCATCCATATGACTTGATGACTCAACGTCAGGACGATCTTGGTTGACTCGACCAGCCATTGTCGTGACAAACGTTATGATATCGTTTGGCAGAGGTTGTACATGCTCCGAGAAGAATGCGTTTATTTCCGCACCTAATAGGAGAATGACCGCAAAGTAGTAGAAAAACAGTAGGAGAATAATACCACCGCCAATGACACCAGCATAACCTTTGAGAAAATGGCTTGTGTAGAAAGGAAACGCAAACAGGTATACTTCAAGTAAGACTGCTGATACCAGCGCACCAAGCCAGCTGTGACGCCAGCTAATCTTTTGGTTGGGCATCACAAAGTAAATCGCTTCAAACAGAATGAAGCCCACGATGATACCGCTGAGAATACCGCCAATGGTCGTAATAACTGCTGCCGCTATCTTGTTTTGTGCTAGAAATGGAATGACATTTGCGAAGGAAAGTACGAAAGCTGGAGCGGACGAAGCGACAACCATAAGAGGAATAAGTATAACAAACAAAAGCAGCATACCAATAGCAACAAGGTTTTGACGTATGAGTGTGCGCGGACGCACGTGATAAATGAGGTCCAAAAATTGCTCAATAACAACAAAAAGACGTGAACCGCCGAAGATAGCAGTCACGATGGCAAGGATTAAGGTTATAAGAGCACCCTTATTAAGAGCATTTAATGCTCCTTTCACAATTTGCCCACCAGCAACGCCTGGAAATATTCCCCCTATCTTAGTTTGGATACTGTCTACTGCACTTTGGTCGAGTTTGCCAAGTGTAAGGCCAAGAATAGCGATGAGCGCAATAAGTATCGGGAACATTGCTAGCATCAGGTTGTATGCCAGAACGCCGGAGAATGTCATTGCGCCATCATTGTTGAATTTTGTGAGGAATTGCTGAAACGACTTCGTTTCCTGCTCAACTTTTTTGACTGGTTCGGAGGAGGCAACCCCCTTCGCCTTTTCGACAGGGTTTTTTGTCTGTACTGCCATAATTGTGTCTCCTTATGAGGGTATTGAATAAGACCTATTCATAAAAAAAGAAATAGCATTCGTTCACTCTTGCATCGGTATGGAGTATTGCGTATTATGAAATTGCTGCTATGATGGAGAAACTCGCACTACATCCAAACCGTATATGTATGGTTCACGTTTTAGTATGTTCTCAGGTTTCATTTCGTGCAAATCTGACATATAGCAGGTATACTAAGAAAAAGTCATTGCAGAATAGAAGTACATAGATGAGTTCACGACAACCAAGATCATTTACCTCGTTGTTATGGGATGCTTTACGCATGAGCGCACAGACATTGTGGCGAAGCAAGGCGAACCCCGCGCGTTCACTTGTTGAACGACAACGAGCGTTGACGGTGCTAGGGCTACCACCAAACGCGACGCCACAACAAATCAAGCGGCGTTATCGTGCTCTGGCGAAACGCTATCATCCAGACCGAGGAGGAGATCGCCAGCAGATGCAGCGTATTATCGCTGCTTATGAACTCCTGGCGAAAGAACA
>CAXTWV010000064.1:0-18468 GCA_964248005.1 uncultured Ktedonobacteraceae bacterium
GCACATCATGCAAACCATCTATATTTATAAAGGAATGCTTTGGGCGAAATGGAACAGATTGCCAGGGTCGTATGTTGCTTTGACATGCTGTAGCCGAGGCAAATTCGCGCCATAGTATGCATGTTGCCAATCGGACAGGTCGGGGTCAACATAGTTTTGGTACGATGTGCCTGTCGCATAGGGGAGCATCGCTTGCCACGTCCCGTTGAGCCAGGAGCGATTCGCGGCTACGACCGAGGCGGGATCGCTTGCATTCCAACTTGCTGAAAACTGGGAACTAAAGAGCGCGTTGCGATGCACAAAAGCCGTTGCATTCGGGGCTACGCGGTTAATCGCGCCCCCATACGCATCTATACCGATACCGCCTTCACCCAATATAGAAGAGGCTTGACGCGTGTTGATGGCGTTGATTAATGTGTTAATGCCTTGACGCGATAGGGTATTCACATAGTAGTGCGACTTCACAGCGGAGGTATCACGTACTAACTGACCATTCGGGTCTTGTGAGGGTAGGTGACACTGGGGTACCGTCTTGTTATAACATCCGGCCTCGTACAGCATTGTCGCAAGAATACCCGGACTCGCCACATAGCGATAGTTAGGTGCAATGCCTATCTTGTTGATAAGCTGTGTCAACAAGGTATTTAACGAACCTTCTGTGCCGACATAGACACCGTTCACATGCACAACGGGAGTCGCATTCTTGTCTTTTTGTGCGAGTAGTAGGCAGTTCGACCATGCCTCATCTGGTGCCTGTGGTGCCCAGCGTTGCCAGCCATCCACGACTGCCGCGGCGTCATTCCAGGACCATGCTAATGTAAACAGTGTAAGCGTCGTCACAGGATGGACCTGAAAAGTAAATGAGGTCACAATTCCCATGTTGCCACCGCCACCGCCACGCAAAGACCAGAAGAGGTCGGGGTCATGTTGTGCGTCACAGGTCAGGACACGCCCATTCGCCGTGACCACTTGTGCTGACAGCAGATTGTCACAGGTTAGACCAAACTTGCGTCCGATGACACCAACGCCGCCACCAAGTGCGAGTCCAGCGATACCTACCGTTGGGCAAGAGCCAGCAGGAAGTACCAGACCATGTGGTGCAAGATTGTTATAGACATCAACGAGGCGTGTACCCGCTCCTATCGTAGCGGTGTTCGCGTTTGTATTGACCGTCACCGTATGCATCCGCGTAACGTCTATGACCAGACCCGTACTCGTTGAATAGCCATTGTAGTTGTGACCACCAGAGCGCGGGGCGAATGGCAGATTGAACTTGCGCACGAATGCGAGGCATGTTTGTACATCGGCGGACGTTGCGCAATAGGCAATCGCGGCAGGCTGCACACTATCGTAACGTGGGTCAAAAAGCTGACGTGCTATCGCATATTGTGGACTATTGGGGCGAACGAGCGTTCCCTGCAAACTCTTCGCCAATGTTGCCCAATCAGCATTGGTGGGTGCAGGTTGTTTTGTAGGACTACTTTGCGCGGACTGCGTAGCGGATTGTGTACTGGTGCTGTTTGCAGCTGCTGTCGAAGAGGAACTATCCTGACATGCCGCTAGCACTCCTGGCAGCGTACCGAGGGCAGCGCATAACGCGAGAAATTCGCGACGGTGCATATCTCCTGATGATTCGTTTGATTCGTTGCGACGTGTGCTCATTATGGATACGAGTCCTTTCGTCTTATGATAAGAATGCTGTTATTGTAATATACGTCCGGTATATACAATGTAACGCGCCCAGCAAACGTCGCAACGAAACATCTTGAAACAACGTTGTAGGGACCGATTTATCACGTCCTCGTTGGGTGTTGAAATGCCAAGAGGACGTGATAAATCGGTCCCTACAGATGTTCGTACTAATTTGTTAAGCGTGATGTCCCAATGTGACACGAATGAGCATGAACATTGCTGTATTTGATGCAAAAGCGTCATTTATAGGCGATGTTCAGAGGAAAGAGTATTATTGGTGCATCCGCTAAGCAGCAAGGGAACGCGCACATTGCTTCACTCGTGCGGAGGACGCGATACATCGGTCCCTACCATTCCCTCGTTACTTAGCGGATGCACCAATTATCGCGTCTTCCGCGCAATGAATTGCGCGAGATCGTGCCGATGATGCCATCGCATAGGACGTTTGTTACACATCTTCAAGCAGAGGTATAGGTGATAAATCGTCCGTGGACGCCGTAAACATGATCCCTACGACGTATTAGGAGCGCAACAGCACGACAGGGATTTCGCGTGGCGTGCGTTTCTGATAGTCTGCATAGCCAGGGTACATCGCAACCAGTCGCGACCAGAGACGGTTGCGCTCCTCGCCTTCTGCTATGGTTGCGGTCATGTTTAGTGTACGTGACCGAATCTGTACCTTTGCTTGTGGATGTGCTTGCAAGTTTGACCACCATAGAGGATTTTTTGCCACTCCACCGTTTGAGGCAACAAGCACAATCGTATTCCCATCGGCAAGATATAATAGTGGTAGCGTGCGCTCCTTGCCACTTTTGCGTCCAATTGTCGTGAGTAATAGCACCGGACTTCCTACTATACGACCACCAATCCTACCACCAGATAAGCGATAGATGAAAGTGTGAAAGCCTGTCACGAAACGTTGCGCGTTTGCCACGAATGGACCAAATTGGCGTGGGTTGAATGTTTGGCTATCTGCTGCCATGATAAAAGTTGCTCCTTCTGCTCTTACATCTTGTGTGTTAATGCTAGCATATCATTAGCTAGCGAGACGTGCCAACGGAAATAATTTATCTTCAACACCCGATTAGAGGTTATTTTGAGACCTTGACAAAGCATATTTTTCCAGTTACACTAAAACCGTACAACGTTCAGAAAATGGAGATTAGTTCAGGATATGGAAAAGGGTAAGGCTCGTGAACGACGCCAAGCACGCACGCGCGAGGCAATTGTGCAGGCGGCAGAAGAGATTATTGAGTCGCAGGGACCCGAAGCGCTGAATATGCGCGACGTTGCCGAGCGGATCGATTATAGTGCCTCCAACCTGTATGAGTATTTTTCAGGCAAGGACGAATTGCTTGCAACGGTGGTCAAAGAAGCTCTTGCGCGTTTGATACTGCATGTTCGCCACATCTCGTCAAACCTCTCAGCACGAGAACGCTTGCAATCTTACGGACATGCCTACTTGGAATTTGCTCGCACTCATCCTGAACTCTACCTGCTGATCTTTAGCCGCAAGGGAGTACAAACGAAGCCTTCCGAGGAAACTCCTCATGACTTGTTGCAACAGATTGTTCAGGAGGGCATTACCACGGGTAGCTTTGTGCCTCGTCCAGGCTTTGGCCTGCAAGAGATGACCTTTGGTTGCTGGTCACTCGTGCATGGTATCGCTATGTTGCGACTTACGATGCATGATGTACTGTGGGAAACCTACATAGCAACCGATGATCAGGTTCTGGGGTGCTTCGTTGATGGAATGAGCGAACACTAATTTTTTATGCGTCATACTGAACTTTGTTCTGAATTCGATGTACGTTCAGATAAAAATGAAAATCTGTAACCGAACGAAAAGGAATTGTACGCTGCTTCCGCTTGTAAACAAAGAAGAACGGGAAAGAACTACGAACAGGTTTCACCCTAGAACAAACACCATCGAAGAAAGGAACATCAGGATGACAAATAGTCCTACAACCATTGCCGTCAATGATATCGAAAACTATGTAGAGCATGGGTACGCAGATAATAACGGTGTGAACATTCACTATGTCAGTCTTGGCTCCGGTCCTCTGATCGTTATGATCCACGGTTTTCCTGATTACTGGTATACGTGGCGCAATCAGATGGTTGCGCTGGCCCCACACTATCAAACGGTCGCGCTTGACCTACGGGGATACAACTTGAGCGATAAACCAAAGGGTGTTGAGAATTATGCAATGACTCATCTTATAGGGGACGTACAAGCAGTCATTCGCCACCTTGGGCATGAAAAAGCCATCATTATTGGGCATGATTGGGGTGGTATGATTTCCTGGCAGGTTGCCATGCATCTCCCGGCATTGACTGAGCGTCTCGTTATTCTGAACTTGCCTCATCCACGCGGCCTTGCTCGTGAACTGGTGTACAATCCTCAGCAGCAACAGAACAGTGAATATGCACGCACCTTTCAGCAAGAGGGAGCGCATGAGCATCTCACACCTGAAACGCTGAGTGCTTGGGTGAAAGATCCAATCGCTCGTGAACGCTATAGAGAAGCCTTTCGTCGCTCCGATATTGAAGCCATGCTCAACTACTACAAGCGGAACTACCCATACCCTCCCTATCGAGAGGATTCATCGCCAGTAATCAAAGTGCAAACACCTGTTTTGCAGATTCACGGCCTCAAGGATCAGTCCCTCTTAGCATCTGGACTCAACAACACCTGGGAATGGCTTGAGAACGATTGGACGCTGCTAACTATTCCCAATGCTGCACATTTTGTGCAACATGACGCTACCGATCTTGTCACTCGCGCCATTTTGAACTGGCTCACGCGCTAGCTGACTACGTTCTTTGCATTCAATGGAGATAGAACATGCACACGACAATGCAGAACAGAATATGTATGGTCACTGGAGCAACATCTGGCATGGGTAAGGCAACTGCTACCGCACTTGCACAGATGGGTGCAACAGTGATCCTCGTCGCTCGCAATCAAAGTAAGGGAGAGGCGGTACGTGATGAAATTCGCACACAGAGTGGGAACATGCATGTCGAGGTCATGTTGGCTGACCTCTCATCACAGCAATCCATTCGTGAACTTGCCAAAAGCTTTCAGCAGAACTACCAGCATCTTCATGTGCTGGTCAATAATGCTGGTGGCATCTTCTTTCAGCGTGAGACGACGGTGGATGGCATAGAAATGACTCTTGCCGTCAATCACCTTGCCCCTTTTTTGCTCACAAACCTGTTGCTCGATGTGCTCAAGGCAAGTACACCAGCACGCATTATCAATATCAGTTCTAACGTTGAGCGTATTGGGAATATGAACTTCGATGATCTGCAACATGAAAAACGCTATATCAGTATCGTAGCCTACGCACAGGCAAAGCTTGCCACAATGCTCTTCACCTACGAACTGGCACGCCGTTTAGAGGGAACAGGGATAACGGTTAATGCGATTACGCCTGGACCAGTAGCAACCAACTTTGGTAAGAATGGCAATCACCTGATGAATAGAATCTTTCCCCTCTTTTTTCGCTTCGCCACAAGTGCGGAAAAAGGCGCACAAACGGCGATCTACCTCGCGTCCTCACCCATTGTTGAAGATACAACAGGGAAAGTCTTCTATCGTCGCAAAGAGCTTCATTCGTCTCGAAAGTCGTACAATATTATGCTACAGAAAAAAGTATGGCAGGTCAGTGAAGAGCTAACAGGAAAGCCAGTCATAGTAGAACGATAGCGGTAAAGAAAATACGTTGATATTCGTGCATTGGTAAAGCCAATGCACGAATATCAACGTATTTTCTTTACCGCCTCTATGATGAGAGAATGTTCAACCTGTTTTATGCGCTCGTGCAGTGTCTCTTCGGTATCGCTGTCCTCAATGAGTACCTCTTGCCGACAGATCATGGAGCCAGCATCGACTTCTGGTACGACATAATGCACTGTACTTCCTGTAACCTTCATACCGGCTTCAAAGGCGCGTTTGACGACATGTAAGCCTCGCAAGACAGGTACTACGCTCCCGTTACTTGTCGTGAATGTGTTGCCTTGCCCATCATCAGGGAGCAACGCAGGATGCAGGTTTATGATACGATTGGGATACTGAGCGATAAAGTTGGGCGTGAAAATACGCATCCAGCCCGCGAGTACAATCAGGTCCACCTGAAATAGCGCAAACACTGACGCAAGTTTGGCCTCAACCTCTTGTCGTCCCCAACTCCATGGTAGGTAGAGCGTCGGGATTTTGGCGATGAGCGCACGCTGTAGCCCGACTGCATTGGCCTTGTTGCTCACCACGAGCGCGATTTCGACATCAGGGAGTTCGTGCCGTTCGCTTGCGTCAATCAATGCTTGCAAGTTGCTTCCACTACCGGAAACGAGGACAGCGATACGTCGTGTCGCCTTACTTGTCTCGCTCACTGACCATAGACCTCTTTATCAGCATCGTACAATTCTGTGACCAACTTCTCTTTATAGGCCATCACGCGTTGTCGCAATGCCTCATCCGATAGTGCCAGCATCTTCGCGGCTAGAAGTGCCGCTCCCTCCGGCTCCAATATCGTTGGCGAAGCGATACCCGATGGTAGACGCAATGACGAAAAAATGTCCGCGCCACCAAAGCGGTCGCTATATGGTGGACATGCAATCACAGGGAACCGTGTGTTGGCGTCAATCACAGCAGAAAGCGCGTTCGAGCGGCCCGCGATGGTGATATAGACAAGCGGCTCAGAATATTGCTCATACTCTTTCAATATCTCTAGCAAGCGTGCTGTTGCCTTATGCGCCGAGCATACACGCATACGATACGTAATGTCTAAGGTTTGTAGTGTTTTGGCGATGCTTTGTGCCTGTGAAAGGTCACTTTTGCTTCCCATAAGAATAACGACGTTTGTTGTCATGAGTAATATTTTCCTTTCTCTATGCTATAGTATATGACATAAATTATGTTTCAAGCCATTCCTTGACAGTGCCTACTTGCCTTCGTATACTCTAGGTACATTGTTACAGATGTTACGATGTTGAACGAACTTGTCTGTGTTGACGCTGTTCCCCCCAGCGAATAGAGTCCGTTTCGTCACAAAGGAGGTTTTGCCTTGAGCAAACCTGTTGCCCGTTCATCGTCCAATGTTGGACCGTGGACCCTGACTACTGAACGTATTGCCATCGCAGGTGTGCTTGCCGCAATTACGATTGTGCTTGGTGTTGTGCCTTTTATTGGTTTTATTCCTCTGCCAAATGCTATCGGAAGCGCAACTACTGAGCATATTCCGACGATTCTTGGCGGTGTGATTGCAGGTCCTATTGTTGGCATCATCTCTGGTTTGATATTTGGCGTGCTCAGTCTTTTGCGTGCCACTAATCCATTCTTTAAAGACCCCACAGTAGCTATTCTTCCGCGTCTCTTCATTGGACTAACCGCGTGGGCGACATTCGCGGCCCTGCGACGTATCAACCGCGATCTCGCTGCTGCTGCTGCTGGTTTCGTGGGTTCAGCGACGAATACCATTCTTGTCGTAGGTGCGATCATTATACGTGGTTACTTGCCCGCAAAGGTTGTTATTCCCCTTGTGCTTGTGCAATCTATCTTCGAGGCTGTGATTGCCGCTATTCTGATTGTGATTCTGGCGCGTGTCTTTTACATTATCGAAGGTCGTGTGATGCGTGCCCCCGATACGAAACCACGTAGTGAGCTACCGTACTAGCCATGCTCGAAGTACGCAACGTCACCTTTAACTACAGTGCGCAAGGAGAACAAGACGCTCCTCCCGCGCTCCGCGAAGTCACGCTACAGATGCACGAGGGCGAAACAATCGCGATTATTGGGCAAAACGGTTCTGGCAAGAGTACACTTGCCAAACTACTCGCCGCCATCTTACAACCGACAGACGGTTCTATCATGGTTGATGACTTGGACACGACGAAGGTGCGTGGCGAGGATCAATGGACCATTCGGCAACGCGTTGGCGTTGTGTTTCAAAATCCAGACGATCAACTGGTCGCGAGTACCGTACTTGATGATATCGCCTTTGGTCCCGAAAATATCGGCTTGCCACGCTTTGAAATTCAGGAGCGGGTAGACGAAGCTATTGCTTTGCTGAGTTTGGAAGCATATGCACAGATGGCAATCAGCGAATTGTCCGTTGGGCAGAAGCAGCGTGTCGCCGTTGCTGGTGTGTTGGCGATGCGTCCACGCTACCTCATCCTTGACGAGCCGACAACGATGATTTCTGGCCAAACAGCGCGTCATTTGCTGGAAACGGTCCAACGTCTGGCACGTGAACGGGGTATCACCGTTATCCACATCACACACTACATGTATGAGGTTGCCAACTTTGACCGTGTAATCGTGATGGATGCGGGACGGATTGTGATGGATGGTACACCCGCCGCAGTCTTCGCACGCGCGGACGAATTGCAGGCGATTGGACTTGCCGTGCCGATGGTGACACGTTTGGGCCAGCAGCTCCATATGCAAGGTTGGGATGCATCGCAAGAGGTGTTGCTCTCGGCTGAACAGTTGCGGGATATGGTAAAGGGCACGGCTCGAAAGGTAGAGGGGCAAGGGCACCCGCAAGGGGATGCCCCTCCCATACAACGAAATTTGGTGGAAAGTGACTCCGTGTATGGGAGGGGCATCCCCTTGCGGGTGCCCTTGTTTCACGAGAGACATCCCTTGACCCAACCTCCTGCCTTTGAACTACAGAATGTCTCTTACACCTATTTACGGAATACACCACTTGCACAGGAGGTATTACACGACCTATCGCTTACCATTTCCAAAGGTCGCACAACGGCACTCGTTGGAGCAACTAATGCTGGCAAATCGACGGTCGTGGACTTGTTGGCATACCTCATCAAGCCAACGGCAGGCAAGGTATTGTTTGAGGGTGAGAACACAGGCGATAGCGCGTTTAAAGTTGAGCGCATCCGTTCGCGGGTTGGTGTGGTCTTTCAATCGCCAGAGTCGCAGATATTTGAGGAGACGGTAGGCAAGGATGTCTCATTTGGATTACGTCGAAAAAATACTCCACTTGCTGAGTCGCGTCGTCTCGTGCAGGAGTCGCTTGAAGCGGTTGGACTGCCCTATGAGGATTTCCGTTCTCGCTACACCTATGCGTTGAGTGGTGGGCAAAAACGCCGTGTCGCCATCGCTGGTGTACTGGCAATGCAGCCGCAAGTGATTATCTTCGATGAGCCAATGGCAGGGTTAGACCCACGTGGACGCAGCGAATTGTTGCATCTGATCGCGGGACTCAAGCAACGAGACGACTTAACGATTGTGTATGCCTCTAGCAGTTTAGAAGATGTTATCGAAATAGCCGATACCATTCATATACTCGATGCGGGACGACTCGTTGTCAGTGGGGGACCACGTGATATACTCGCGTATGCGGACAAACTACAACCGTTAGATATTACACTACCAGAGGCCGCACGTATTGCGTTGACACTACAAGACGCGTTGCCTGAGCTTCGCACAGACGTACTCAATCTTAAGGAACTTGAAGATGAACTAGGGCATATATTATTACAAGAAAAGAATACCGAGACTGTATGATTGAACTTACACGCAATATCACCTTTGGTCAATACGTCAACAATAGTTCGTCGTTGACGCGCATGGACCCACGCACAAAGCTGTTTTGCGCGGTGCTACTGATTGTCTTTGTTTCGATTGTCAGCAGTTTTGTAGCGTTCGCGGCCTTCTTGCTGTTTTGTGTGCTGGTACAATGGGCGTCACGCTTGTCAGTCTCTTATGTGTTGCGTGGTTTTCGACCATTCATTCCGTTTATCATTTTCTTTTTTTTCGTAACGGTACTCTTTTATACGCCATCAGTCCATACGCCACTCCTCTGGCAGTGGGGTATTTTTTCGGTGTCATGGAGTGGCATTATCACTGCGCTATTGGGAATCGTGCGCTTGTTCTTCCTATTCTATATCATCTCGATGCTAACGTTCACAACATCGCTGGTGAACCTCACGAGTGGCTTGCAGGCATTGCTCTCGCCGCTACAACGTATCGGGATACCCGTGAATGCGTTTATCATGGTGTTGGTGATTGCCTTTAAATTCGTCCCTATCTTCATTGCTGAAATAGAACGCTTAGTGAAAGCACAAACAGCGCGTGGAGTGCGCTTCGATGAGGGCAATGGAATTCAGCGCGTGCTCAAACTCGCGCCTTTATTTGTCCCGCTCTTTGTAAGTGGTTTCAAACGAGCGCAAGTATTGAGCGTGGCAATGGATGCGCGTTGTTTTGGTAGTCGTCCAGGCTGGAAGCGTAGCACGTTGCGCGTCCTCACCTTTGAACGCTTTGACGCGCTAGTATTGTTTGCTACAATTGTAATTTGTAGTGTGATGCTTGCTATCAATATAGTTATCGTGCAGTAGGGACCGATGATGCGGTTTAACCAAATAATACGGATACCTGTAGGGACCGATTTATCACGTCCTTATCGGCGAGTGAAAAGGCCAAGAGGACGTGATAAATCGGTCCCTACAGGGCGACATATCCCTGTTAATTTGTCAAACGGCATTATCGCGTCCTTGTTTGAGTATCGAGAGACCAAGAAGCTGTGAAGATGCGAATTGACAAAATAACGGGCATACGTGAATTGTAGGGGTCTAATTCTATTACACCCTATGGGCCATGGATCATGTTCACAGGATTGATGAAACGTTGCACATGTCCTGCCAACAGTGTGCTGTGCTCACAGGGTGTAATAGAATTAGACCCCTACGGACGTTTTATATCCTGATTATTTGTTCAAACCGCATCATCATTTCCTACAAAGTACACGTGTTTATTTAATTGAAAGGAAACCAATGATGGATATAAACTATCGTACACAGAGAGAACAGATTGTGCAGGCCGCCCAAAACCTTGTGCAGGCCGGGGTTTTGTCGCATAGCGGACACGGAAATATGAGTACACGCTTGCCTGAAACGGGGCAAATGCTGCTGACAACCGTGAGTCATATTGCTCATCTCACTGTTGCGCAATTGGTGGTCGTTACCTTTGATGGCGAGGTGATTGAGGGGACTATCGACGCCGCGACACGCGAAATTGTGGGTATGCATTCGTGTGTCTATCGTGAGCGACCAGAGGTCAACGCTGTCATTCATACGCATTCACCACGTGCGACAAGTTTCGCGCTAGCGCATCTGCCTCTGCCATGCGTGTACGAAGCGTTCCTACGTTTTGGCATTACCGAGGAGGTACCAGTGGCGGCATGGGCACCCCGTGGTTCACAAGAAGCCGTCACGTATATCACCGAGCAATTACGACAGCATCCAACGGTTCCTGCCGTTCTGCTTGCCAATCATGGCCTGCTGGCGTTCAGTCATGATGCAATAGCAACCGCGCAGTTAATCATCATCATGGAAGAAGCCGCCCAACTCACCCTCGACGCTCGTGTCATCGGGGGCGAAAAGCCGTTCCCCGCCAATGCGCTCGAACAAGAACGCGCCCACATGCAACGCTTCGGCTCGAAATGATGTATATACGGTTTGACCAAATGATCAGGATATAAAACGTCCGTAGGGGTCTCATTCTATTACATCCTGTTGGCGATGAACCACGTTGGGAGGAATTGATGAAACGTTGCATGTATCCTCGAACATTCTCGATTGGGCAAAGGGTGTAATAGAATGAGACCCCTACAATTCACGTATTTGCATTATTTTGTCGAGTCGCATAATGGGAGTAAAAACAGTGTTTCAGATGCCTGAAACGCCCTAATACTCAGCTATAAGGAGTTGAATATAGCAGACACGTATGATATGCTACGGAATGTACAAGTATTCGCATTGTTGTAGTCGTAGTGTTAGAAAATTCGCAACCAGCGATCTCATCGCGCTTCCTGGTGCTTTCAACGAGAAACGTAAGGAGCGGCCCATGTCTGCCTCTACCTGGGATGGTCCCCAGTTATATATAGATGAAGTGTATCCCCCGGCATTGCTCAAACATGTCTTGAAACATATGATGACGCACTTTTCGGCGCAAGGGGCATGTATTGCGTTATTCGATGAAACAAGTCAGCAAATGCGGGTACGTTTGCATGTACGCTCACGGGTTTCAGCAAATATGGTTCCAGCACGTGGAATGAGCGCGATACGTCCACGCCGCACCGTCCGCTTAGAGCAAGATACGCCTTCATCTATGGAGCACACAAGTCCGCTTCCAAATCCTGTGTACCAGTATTCGCCTTCGTCAACACAACCCTTGCCGCCTCTCACACCACCAGAGGAGTTAGATGAGATACCTGATACGCAAAGTGAACTCTTTGCCGTCGGCTCAAGCTATCCGTTCGGGGCCGATCTGATAGGCACTGCATGGGCCAAGAACGACGTGTTGGTCTGGAAGCACGAAGACTATCTCGCGAATATCTTTCACGGTGGACCCTTACCCTTTCACACGGATGTCACACCGACATCCTATCTCGTTGTCCCTATTCAAGAGTCCACACTGGTTGATGATATGCGTGGTCGCAGACGCACCATACAAACACTTGGCGTCATCGTGCTTTATCAAGTCATCGTTGGCTCCGTGACAACATTCCAGCCAAGACAGCGTACAGAAGCACTACATTATGTCGAGCGAATCGCGCTCTACCTGCAAAATGACAAACTGGAACGAGCACAAAGGCGTACTAACGAATACTTGAAGCGCATCAAGGAACTGAGTACCGTCTTCCCTTCCAATGTAGAGCCATCAAAACTAGCCAGTGCTCTCTACACCTATGCGTCACAGATCGTCAATATTTCTTCGTTCTTGTTTACGTTGTATGATCGCGATACCGACAAAATTTATGAAGTGATGGCGATAAAGAATGGCGAGCAGATTGATGGGCTAGCCGACGGGTCTAGTATTTTCCAACCTGCCGCGCGACCTGTATGGTGGGAGGTTGCCTTTAAGCAAAGTCGGACTCTCAATTTCTCTCCTGCACACGATGCCGAGCAAGCTGAGATGTACGATGAACTCCTGACAGGTTTGTGGGGCGATCAGCATAGCGCGAAGTCATTTATTCTGTTGCCCATGAAAATGTCCAATCGTGGCATTGGCTCCCTGTGTCTCGCCAGCACGCGTCCCGTCGCCTATCAGCCAGAAGAGGTACAGGTTCTGGAAACGATGGTGCAGATTATCACTGTGGGCATCGAAAATACCAAGCTATATGAACGAGACCGTGCCTTGCTGCATGAGGCGAAACAACGCGAATTGCAATTAGCGGGTCTCAATAGTGCGCTACAGTCAATTAGTTCAGGCTTAAATCTGCTTGAAGTCTTGAATAAACTGGTGCAAGCGGTGGCTGGTATCTTATCTGTAGACATATGCGTCTTCTTCCAACCCACACAAGATAAACGATGTTTGGTAGCCAAAGCAGCTTTTTCGCCACCTAGTAAAAGTAATTTTGACGATGGAAGTGGCCTGCTTGGTATGATGGCGGGTGGGAACGATAGCCATTTGGAGTTGCTTGAGCAAATAGAACTTCCATTTAAGCATACGTTGCTAGAGCAGATGACGGATGGTCCCTTCTTTTCGCTTGATACGGAGGAAATCGAGGAAATCGCACAACAGAGTGACTATGGCGGTGCCCTATTTTTGCGTGATACGAAGATGCAGCACCTGTTGATGGTTCCTCTCATCGACGAGGACCAGTTACTCGGTGTCCTGGCGGTCGCG
The DNA here is from genome assembly GCA_964248005.1 of uncultured Ktedonobacteraceae bacterium. Lineage (GTDB taxonomy): Bacteria > Chloroflexota > Ktedonobacteria > Ktedonobacterales > Ktedonobacteraceae > JBBQVS01. The sequence goes on from CAXTWV010000064.1 coordinate 13,352, forward strand.
ACCTCAAACGAGAACCGTCACTTCAAGCCAAAAGAGATATACACATTACTTGCTATGAGTTCGCAAGCGATCAACGTTATCCGCAACGCACAACTCTTTAATGATCGAGGTCAGGCATACGCGGAACTGCAACATCTCGATAAGATGAAAGACGAATTTCTGACCACGGCATCCCATGAACTACGTACACCTTTGAGTGCGATTACGGGCTATGCGACCTTGCTTAGACGACAAACGACGCGTGCCGAGCCGCTCACACCAGCGCAAGTCACGCGCTATGCCACGAAGATTGCTAGTGCCGCGCAACAACTCAACGATATTATGGCGAGCATGACTGAGGCAACGAAAATAGGTACCGTCGATAAAAAGCTAGAGTTGCAGATTGGACCCGTGCAGGTCAAACCGGCGGTCGAGGTTGCCGCGAATATGCTCAGTGTCAACATAGAGCAACGCATCATGACTGATATTCAATCCAACCTGTATATGTCGGGCGATCCTTTACATGTTCGTCAGGTAATTACCAACCTGCTCGATAATGCCGCCAAATATTCAAGGCCAGACAGTACCATTCATCTTGTCGCGCGAACAATGACGTACCATGAAATCGAGAAACTGCTGCCCGATGGACAGTTCAAGGGCGATATACAAGAGCATGCAACGGTGGTGCTGGTGCGTATCATCGATCAAGGCGAGGGCATTTTGCCAGAGGATCAGCAAAAGATTTTCGAGAAGTTTGTGCGTGCCTCGCGCACATTGACAACGCCAGTGCGTGGCTCCGGTCTTGGCCTCTTCATCTGTCGCCGCTATATCGAGGCCATGCATGGGCAACTGTGGCTTGAGAGCAGTACCAGTAAAGGGTCCATTTTTAGCTTCTACCTAGCACAGGCAGAGGCACCAGCAGAAACCGTAGATGAGGAGCCGGATGAGCGTGAGTTCTCGACCCGATAACATTCTCGTGGTAGACGACGATTCCATCATACGCGACATGATGGTCGATATCCTTGAGGGCTACACCGTCTCCACGGCTCGCAACGGACGTGAAGCCCTCGATAAACTAAGTGATGGCAAACGTTACCTTGTATTCCTGGACTTAATGATGCCCCTCATGACAGGTGAAGAACTCTGTCAAAGACTCAACACCGAACCGCAACTGCGTGCGCTCCACAAGATAGTGCTGATGTCCGCCGCCGACCAACTAGGCCACGCGAAGGAACTGGGCGTGGACGCTGTGATGCGCAAACCGTTCGCGTTCGAGGATGTAGAGGCGATTGTGGGGAGGTATGTACAAGGAAGTTAAGCTCGGTAAGGTTGCAACATCAAGGTTATGTTATCGTCCAAACAACTATTAAGGTTTCTATCTAACAAGGGAAACTGGTAAGAAACAGGAAGACCTTTGTGGTCTCCTGTTTTCTACCAATTAATGCAGACATTTAAGCATTAGCAGTACCTCGATTATTGATAAATGTCTCGCCTCAGACTCAGAGAATGCAAATTTCTATAGAATAAGCACAAGCTAAGAATTTGGTCACACAAAGCTATTCAAACCCACGTAATGCTATCATCAGCGCAATTTTCAGGGAGACCTTCATCAGCTGCTTCAATTAGCTCTCGGAGGCGTCCGTGAACAATTATATCAGCATCAACCTGTGGCCCCTCTCCTTCGGGATCGCTCCAACGTTTTCGTTGTTCTTCAGTAGCCCCTTGAACAAACTCTTCATGCAGGGGGAAGCGAGAACCAAAGCGACACTGTGGACGGCTTTTCTCCCGAAACACAATCACAGCCCTGTTACCCTCTGTTCCTCCAAGTTCCATATATACCTCATCAGCAGTAATTCGCCTATCTCCTGAACCGATCTGCGGATCATGTTTGAGCAACATCTCCCGTAGCCAGAAGAGCACTTTTTGCTCGTACACATCTGTTGTCATGCTTTCTCCTTCTCTTCCATACAGATTGTGTGAATTCCTCGCACATTTTACCCTGTCACTGTCATTTGAAGCAATTCACTTTGTTTTTCTAACACATCTTTTAGCCGGGTTGTGATAGGCGAACTAATGTACAAGTTATTTTTGTACATTCCTGCATGATGAAGAGGTTTATGTAGGGAACATACTTCTCGCACATGTGTATAGCAGCATCTAATCACCAAATTTATGGTAGCACCCAGAAAATAGCTATCGCTTGATCGGAGCCGTTTTGTAGATTGAAGTGCCAACAACCTGCCGTAGGAACGTCAACAATAGAAGGAATGTCTCTACCAGTCACGGGAAACGTTTGTTGAAAGGTACTATCGGGCAGAGAGAGGTTCTTCCCTTTTACGGTAAGCCCCCCAACTGTTCCTGCATTCTGAATCTTCCAGAGAATTTTTGTGGTTGCGCCGTCAGGCATCTTCCCGTTCGTATGCATTGGCTCATAATATTTGGGCTTGTTAGCAGGTGTTACCTGTGTGAAAAACAGATGCCCAATGATGCCTGATCTCGATGGTATTGCTGCTATCCAGGGTATTGCCAAACCGTCATCGTTTCGTCCAAAATAAACGGGAGTAGGAGTACAGGTTATCGGAATGGAACCAGCAGGCTTTACCAATATAACAGCTTGCGACGTACTTGTGGACCTAGGTGTGGTTGTTTGTTGCGCTAGTGGCACACTGATGCATCCACTTAACAAGATGAGGAGCAACCCAAAGATGGCGAGAACTATGTTTTGTCTGTGCATAACAGTACCCCTCAGTATCTCCTCTATCTCACATTCTTTCTTGCCTGTGGTTGTTTGATAAGTAGACAAACAAAAGAAATGCAGCAAAAACAATCAGTAAAACTCCTATAATAATGCCAGGATTTCCCAAATCATGTGAACGAAAAATGAGAACAACGAAAGCTAGAACAAACATGGCGAGAGAGGCTGCAAGTATTCCGTATCGGTTAAGAGAGGAAGGCTGATTGTTACTCATGAATTTTACTCCTTCAAATGGAAAGAGTCAGGAAATCACAAAGGTGATAGATGCCAAAGAAAAAACCATCATAGCTACGATACACCCTGTATTGAGTGACTGAAAGTTAGATTTTGACTTGCCTACCACCTTCTTTCTACTAATCCAACGCCTGTGCCTCTTCAACCATATACCCATCAGCTCGTAACCGACGTAACAAATCTTCGCATTGGGCGTGATCTCTTGTCTCAAGCGTGATGGTTTCTTCGCGTTGCATGATGGGGAGACGGCTGGAGATACGCTGGTGACGCACGTCGATGACGTTAATACGCATTTCCGCAATGATGTTGAGCATACGCATCAGTTCGCCAGGGCGGTCGGTCAGACGCGTGTGAATGACGAAGTAACGTCCAGCGTCGGCAAGGCCGTGTTCGATGAAGCGACTGACGAGGTTGATGTCGATATTGCCACCTGTTAACGGCACCAATACTTTTTTGCCCTTTAGCTGAATGGCACCGCTCAGTAGCGCGGCAAGCCCTGCGGCACCTGCACCCTCGACTAGCATTTTGCAGCGTTCCATCAAAAGTAGAACAGCGTTGATAATGGCCTCGTCCTTGACCAGCACAACATCGTCCACGAGTTTCTCGATAATCGAGAATGTCAGAGCACCGGGACGCTTGACCGCGATACCATCGGCAATCGTTGTGATCGCGGGCAGTGTACATAACTCGCCTGCATCCAATGAGGCACGAAAACTTGCCGCGCCAGCCGCCTCGACACCGATGATGGTGATATCGGGCTTGAGGGCGCGTGCGGCAATAGCGATGCCGGAGATCAGACCACCACCACCAATCGGTACAACAATCGCGTCGGCATCGGGCAAGTCATTGAGCATCTCAAGGCCGAGTGTACCCTGACCCGCTATGATATCGGGATCATCAAAGGCATGGACATAGGTTGCACCTGACTCTTGTTGCAATTCAAGACAGCGTGAATAGGCATCGTCGTAGGTCGAGCCATGCAAGACAACCGTTGCTCCATAGCCCTGCGTCGCCGTGACTTTCGCAAGTGGTGCGTTTTCTGGCATCACGATGGTACAAGGGATATTATGTTGTATTGCCGCAATCGCAACGCCTTGCGCATGATTGCCTGCGGAAGCCGCGATCACACCAGCGCGACGTTGCTCTTCGCTTAGACGCGATATCATGTATGAGGCACCGCGCACTTTAAAGGAACCGCCACGCTGCATATGCTCTGACTTGAGATAAATATCCGCACCCGTCATATCGTGCAGTGTGCGTGATGGAGCGAGTGTTGTGTGATGAATAATTGGCTTAAGAAATTTGTAGGCTTGCCAGATATCAGCAATGCTTACGGGGGCGCGTCCCTCATTCATCTCGTGTGCGTCATGCGTGTTGAGCGGATCGCGGGTAGTCTCGACGGTTGTATCATTTTTCAGTAAACGCATATGCGTGTTACGACTCCTTTCAGCCCTCCAATGGACACGACCACGGTCGTCGTGGTGCCAGACCCATGCGACGTTGCCAGGGTGGTATGTTCAGAATTATAACCTATCGAACGGTCCGTGGCAACAGGACAATTGTAGGGGTCTAATTCATTACACCCTGTTGGCACAATGCAATGTTCCTCAACGTGGTCAATCGCCAACAGGGTGTAATGAATTAGACCCCTACAGTTATTCGATTATATATTTTGCTTGACAACTCTTTTATTGTATGATATAGTGACTGTAGCCCCAGAGATGCATAGCACGTTGTCCCATAACTTGTCTCAATATTCCCACAGTATGTAGAGACGTGTATACTGTCTTTGGTATGTTCATTGATACCTCTTACACTCACCCAGGTAGCCCGTTTGCGCGTACTTTATACTAAACGCGTAGGGACAATCTTATTCCGTCCCAATAGTGATGCCGCCTATCGTTTCTCAAAAAGGGTACGACAACGAAACCCGCTATCTCATGCACACTTCCCAAACATTATCGGTTTTACACAGAAAGGAGAATGGGCGTGTTCTTCCTTTAAGAATGTGTCCTGTCCCACACAACGTGAATATTGCTGAACTAGAAACAAGAACAATCACAGAGTTACGCGACATCGCTCGCGATCTCGAACTTTCCGGTTATACCGCCCTCAAGAAACAAGACCTCGTGTTCCGACTCCTCCAGGC
>CAXTWV010000065.1:0-14569 GCA_964248005.1 uncultured Ktedonobacteraceae bacterium
TATAATAATTTTTTTTTTTTTTTTATAAAAAATTTTTGTTTTTTTTTTAAAAAAAAAAAAAAACCCCGCCTTTCTGTTGCTCTCTTATTTTTTCTTACGCTGATACATACGCTTCAACGCCTGTTCGCGTATTCTTCGCGCGGGTGGATATTCTGGACTCAGGTATATGGCGTGATCGGCGGTAGCCACAGCCTCACGATAGCGTAACAAACGGTAGAGCGTATCGGCCTTTAATGTCCAGAAGCGCACATTGCTAGGGTCCAGGTCTAATAGAGGCTCGAAAGCTTCGTTGGCCTCCTCAAAGTTGCCTATGCCACGCAGACCACGTACATAATTTTCCCATGCAAACACATTCTCAGGATTCAGACGTGTAAGCTCTTTCGCCATTTGTCGCAATTCTTCGTAGCGTTCGAGTGAGCGTAGAGCCTGTGTCGCGAACGAGAGTGCCTCGATATTTATTGGGTCAATACGTAGTGTTTGCTCTGTATTTATGACCACATCTGCTAACCGTCCAAGTTTAAAAAGAATTTCGCTTTTCATGTTGAGCGCGAAGAGATTTGTGGAATCGCATGCCAAACTCTGATTAAAAGCGTTGAGTCCTTCGAGCAGGCTATCAACGTTGAGCAGGGCGACACCTTTATTCGCCCATGCGCGTGCGTCATCAGGTGCTATCTCGACCGCGTGTTGCGCACTGCGTAGTGCTTCTGGAAACTTCCCCTGTAATAATTGGAGTCCACTTCGATTGATCCAGGCAAGCGGTAGGTTTGTGTCGAGCAACAACGCCTGATCGTTTGCGATGGTGGCCTCTGAAAGGAAGTTGAGTTTTTGTAATGCACGTGCTTTGAACGCGAGTGCATATGCTGTATTGGTAGTATGTTCAAGTACGTGTTGTGCCTGTGCTAGCAATGCCTCAAATTTTCCGGCTCCATCGAGCATAGCCAAAGTATGAAGCTCTTCTCTATCGTCTTGCATAAGTGCCTGTGTTGTATATTCCTCGTCCAATGTTCGTCTCCTGCTCTGTTTACCGCGCTATTATCGCACTAAAGCAGGATTTGAGCAAGAGTCCGCCAGTAATGAGGACGAAATTGTGGTATGATAAGGGTACAGCAAAAACTATGAATAGACACATGCTGTCTATAGATATAGATATGGATCACAAGGAGATAAGAGAGAATGAAGGCCGTGAAAACGCATGTTGGACGCTGCGATACCTGTGGCGAACCAGCTGCATACGCACAATTATTGCCAGGAGGTCGCAGTTTTCGCTTCTGCGAACAGCACGCACCTCTTATTGTAAGGAAGCAGGCCGACGCCGCCGAGAACGCCAACAAAGAGAATTTGAAGAGATAAAACGTAGTTACGTCTTATGGACGCCCACAAGGGGCTTCCCTACTATACATCTACGCGTGTTGCGCACGTGGTGTATAGTAGGGAAGCCCCTTGTGGGCGTCCGTCGATCTTATTAGCTTTCGCTTGTCTATTCTGTTTTATCCTATCTCTCGGATTTTACACAGCTGGCAAGCGAATACAGAAGATGGAACCTTCGCAGGAATGCCGCTGCTTTCAATCCAGATTTTTCCTCCCATTGCTTCGAGCGCAGGATGATGGTGAGGACCTTGCTAGCTCGCGCCGTCTCCTACCGGAGCTTTGTTGAGTAATACCTATTACGCAACCAATCAACACCAACCATTGACAACACAATTGGACGAGCCACACCGCCCTGAACCTGAAGGATGTCAACATGCCGTTACCTGAGGCTGCACGCTAGAACACTCTTTTCCCATCAAAATTCCATCCACTCTCCATTGCCAACGTTGTAGCAGCAATGTATAGTATTCTTGAACAGAGACGTATTCGTAGAGAAATGGAACAGCTCACGATATTCCGATGATATGCTGGGAGGTGTCGTTTGGAGAAGCTTTTGCCTTGTCTGGAGGTTCATGGACCAGAAGGCCAGCAGTTTAGTGTCGAGCTAGAGAAAGACCGTGTGACCATTGGGCGCTTTGATCTCTACAACGATATTGCCCTTGAGCCTGACCCGCAGCAGCTCATTTCACGGAAGGTCCACTGTGCCATCGAGCGGGGAAGCGATGGTTGGTGGATCGTCGATAACGGCAGTGTCAATCGCACCTTCCTCCGTCGGACAGGGGTGACGGAGATGGTAATCGGTCGTGCGCTCCTCAAGGATGGCGATAGCATTCTCATCCTGGGGAGGCTGAGCGAGAACGGCGAACCGTCGTATTGGGAACTGGTTTTTCGTGATCCAATGGGGACACGTCCAGCTAGCCATACCCAGCCAGCCGCGTATCTGGAGTACGACTGGATTGGAGCTAGGCTCTTCCGCATCGACGGGGACGGACGGCAAGAAATCGGGGATCTGCGCCCGCAAGAGCATAAGCTGATTCGGTACATGGATCAACGCAACCGGGCCAACGGCAACATCCCCGTTATGTGTACCTTCGAGGAACTCTGTTTTGCCATCTGGGGCGAGGAGTCTAATCATACCGAGTCAGAGGTAAATCACCTCATCTGGGAACTGCGCCAGAAGCTCGAACCCCATCCTCGGGAGCCACGCTTTCTGGAAACGGTGCGTGGACTGGGCTACCGCTTGGTTACGCGCCCTCAGAGAAAGTAGCGGAAGCTGGAGGAGGAGGTGGATGAGTAGAACGGGCGTCGCTTTTAACTTGCGAAATTGCTTGTACTCACCAAGATACAACTCGAAAGGAGAGGAGTATGCTAGGCCATGCAAAAACACTGAAGAATTTTGGACGTGAAGTGCCTCTCGATGACATCTTCACTTTCTATGCGAACCTGGGCCTTTCTAAGAAACTCGCGCACAAACCTCAATCAGAAGCAGAACTCTTAAGTGCGGCTTGGGCCGCCTTTAGTGACGGCGAGCTAGACCTCCCGCTCGGCGGCAGACCACTCGAGCAGGACCTTGTCCCCATCTTTGGGTCTCAAGTTCCCACACAGGGGCAGTTTTATCGTGCTCTACAAGCCGAACGCCGCAAGGTCGAGCAGGAACCCACTACGCTTTCACCGGCTTTTGAAATCCTTCAATTGCATTGGGCAGCGTACCTCGCGACGATGCTTGCCCCACAGCCAGATATCCTTGACCACCTAGGATGGTACTGGCGAATCCAGAACCGCGGATTGGCCTTTGCACCGGAACGTAAGCAAGGAGGGGAACTGATTCCTTCTCAAAGCCTTGCTCTCTCTCCGTTGCAACTCGTCATAGAAATAGACCCCGGAGTTCGCAGCGCATTTGCCGTGCAACGTCTCTATGATGGTCAATGGGCAACCCCTTCCCTCGCTCACCCCTTTCAGTATTGGGCGATCCATCGGAACGATTTTCACGCCCAGTTCTTATTCATGTATCTGGATGCCTATGGGCAATACCTGTTTGATTTCTGGAGTCAGCCTCAGAACCAGACCGATATCGTTCAGGGATTTCTTTTCCTCAGTACACGAATGCAAGATTACTTGGAGTATGGTAAGCGTCTTGGGAATAAAAAGGATTTTGGGAAAAGTATTCGACAGGACAGTGGTTTCGCGAGTTTGAAAGGGAATCCAGCCGATGAGATCAACAAGATTGTAGCCAGCCATAAGGAGCGCAAGGAAGATTATGAGCAGGTGGACCTTGTAGTATGGACCAGTCGCTCCGTTTTACAAGCAACCGAACACGAACTTGCAGCCACTATCAAGAGTGCCCATACGGTTCTACGGCCAGGAAATGGGATGCTCATCGGGGCACCGATCTTCCAACAACGGCTTGAAGATGTCAATCTAGCAGTGAGGAGGGTTGAAACGATTGCTAGGGACATCTTTGGCGAGAAAAACGTGTTAAATAATGCGATTGGCAATGCCAGCAGATCGTCGTCCCGCCTCCTGTCTTCTGTTTTTATGCGCAAAGAATAAAGCTCTTGGCTTTGTTAAAGCAAGGAAGGTAAGCATGGAATACATGGCGATATACATACAATGGGCTAATCGATTTGAGTGGGAGCAATTTCTTACAGTGTAACAGACTGAGGAAAAGGATAGAAGCATGAAAGACTGGAAAGACAAATTGCGCGGTTTCTTGAGAGCCAAAGGACAGCAGCCGGAGGACACAGCAAAGCAGAAACAGACACAGAGTGCCTGGGATCACTTTGTCACTCACCAGGTACTCCCAGCGTTTCAAGAAATCAGATCCATCTATGAGCGATACGATGGTACGACTGTTGACATTCAACAAGCACCTGTGGGAGAACGGAGGGTACGCCTGACCTGGATGGCTGCGCCTTCAGCGAGTTTGCTGGCTGTTATTGAGCCGCATGCGCGAACTGCTCCGCCACCTCGGACAGTACTCACCTATACCATCATTAGCGATGAGCAATCTGTGCAGACAAAAGTCTGGTGCGAAACCCATATTCCTAACAAGGCAGACGACCTTACTAACAGCAGTCGCGTCTTCAGGGAAGCATTAGGCGATTATCGACACAAGGATTTGACGAAAGACACGATCCTGAGCAACTTTTTGGCGAATTATCAGCGGCATGTGCTTAGCTCAGGAAGCCGACGCCGCTAGTATGTGTCAACTGCAAATCCCACCAGTTTAATTGTGGGACTTGCACCGCAGAATTATATAGACTTTGCCCACTTCATTTCAAAATTTACAAAAAGACACCGGAAGGCCATTGAAATAGAGTTCAGTTAAGGAGCGTATACCGATGTTAGTGAGTGAAGGACAACGGCTTGGCAATTATCGTCTCCATCGCCTCTTAGGTAAAGGCAGCTTCGCTGAAGTCTATCTGGCGGAGCATCTCTACCTCAACACTCCAGCTGCTGTCAAAGTCTTACATACCACGTTTGATAAGGAGGAAGAACACTCCTTCCTCACCGAAGCCCAGACTATCGCAAGGCTTGCTCACCCCAATGTTGTCCGCGTGCGCGAGTTCGCCATCGAACGCTCGATGCCATATCTTGTGATGGATTACGTTCCGGGAGGCACACTGCGGCAACGTTATCCCAGAGGCACCTGTCTCTCGCTTGAACAAACCGTTGCCTGCGTGAAACAGATCGCCGCCGCTTTACAATACGCGCATAATCACGGCATCATCCATCGCGATGTCAAGCCGGAGAACATCTTACAGGGGGCGGGACAAATCCTGCTCTCGGATTTTGGGATTTCGATCCCTACTCCGTCCCCTGGTGCTGCCACGTCTCAGTCTTGGGCTGGCACCCTTCCCTACATGGCACCCGAACAGTTTCTAGGCAAGGCCGTTTTTGCCAGCGATCAATATGCCTTAGCAATCCTTGCCTACGAATGGCTCTGCGGTGTACGCCCTTTTGAGGGATCAGGCATGGCACTTGCTCACCTGCATGCCCATGTTCCTCCTGCGCCTCTGCGCGAGAAAGACCCGTCGCTGCCAGAAGCTGTCGAAGCGGTGATCTTGAAGGCGTTGTCCAAGCAGCCCAATCAGCGCTACGTCAGCGTCCTCACCTTCGCTCGCTTCCTGGAGAGTGCCAGCCGGGGAGAGAGCAGTTACGACATCGAGGGGGACGAAACCAGAGATGCTGATGGTGTACGCCCAACACTCGCTAGGCGCGTTTTCCTCTCATGTGCCGCCCAGGATGATAGCACGCGCCTCGTCAATGACCTGACCTTGCGCGATTTCTCATTACAGGACGACATCTCAGGAGAAGCTTCGGAAGAGCAGACGCGCCAGGCCATTCGCGCTGCCCAGGTGGTCCTCCTGTTGCTCACGCCTCACAGCCGCTCATCAGCATCCATGCAGGAGCATATACGCATCGCCCGGCTCTATCGGCGTCGTATCCTCTGTCTCTGGACACAAGGCGAGGTGCTACAAGATGCGCTGCCGACAGGGGCCGAGCAGACGACTATTCTCGATGCCCGGAGTTCGCGCTACACACAAGCCCTCGACGAACTCGTACTTGCGCATCGGGAAGAACAGGGGGCCGCTCCCGCTCCCGAACCGCCCATTCCCGACCTGGATTTTGAGCCACGCAACCCCTACAAAGGACTGCGTGCCTTTACAGGGTATGACCGCGCCGATTTCTTTGGAAGGCAGACGCTGGTGCAGGAACTGCTAGCGCGTCTCAGAGAGCAGATGACCGGTCCGGCAACCTCTGCAACCACCGGACCGCGCTTTCTGGCTGTGGTTGGTCCTAGTGGTTCAGGCAAATCCAGTGCGGTAATGGCCGGACTGTTGCCTTCGCTCCAGGCTGGAGCCTTGGCGGGCAGTGAACACTGGCTGTATCTGGACCCGCTGGTACCCGATACACAACCGCTCTCTGCGCTTGCCCATCTGCTGGCTCCCCATTTCCCTGAGAAAGACCCGCAGAGCATCCACGAGGTCCTGATGAGGGAAGGGGAGTTCAGCTTGTATCAGCTTGGCCTCGCTCTGATGAGCCGACCGGAGATGCGCGTGGTGCTGACCATAGACCAGTTCGAGGAAATTTTCTCCTCCGACATTGTTGAAGCAGAGCGTCTGCACTTTATTCAATTGCTGGTAACAGCTGTCAGTGAACCGCGTAGCCCAGTACTCGTGCTACTCGCGCTACGCGCCGACTTCTACGACCGCCCCTTGGCCTATCCCGCCCTCGGTCGCCTGATTCAGCAGCAGCAATGTGCCGTATTGCCTATGAGTCTCGACGACTTGCGTGAGGTGATTGAGCGGCCTGCGCTTCTGCCCGATGTGCGCCTAACCTTTGACGAGGACTTGGTGGGCGACTTGCTCTTCGACATGCGTGGGCAACCTGGTGCTCTGCCCCTGCTTGAGTTTGCTCTGGAGCAGTTGTTCCATCATCGCCTCAAACACCGCTTGACCCGCTCCGCCTATCAGGAGATCGGCGGAGTGCGTGGCGCGCTCTCCAGATATGCCGAGGACTCCTACGCAGCTCTTCCCTCCGAAGGGCATCGTCTGCTGGCTCGCACGCTGTTTCTACGTCTGATACAGACCGGTCGCCGAGGACAGGACCCCCTGCGTCGCCGAGCAGACTCCTCCGAATTTGTGCTGGAGCGCGTGGAACAGACGCATGTGCTACACCAAGTCGTCGAGGCTTTCACCACTGCTCGCCTCATCACCAGCACCCGCATGATGGGAAGCTCCGTCTTGGAGATTAGCCACGAGGCACTGATTCGTGAGTGGCCTCGCCTAGCACTCTGGATACGAGAAGCACGCGAAGACATGCAACTCCAGCAGACCATCAGCCATGATGTACGAGAATGGGAACATCGTGGGAAGCCCAAAGACCGCCTCTATCGCGGTTCGCAACTCAAGGAGTCGCTGATATGGCTGCCACGTAACACTGCTAGCGGCGCGGAGGCAACCTTCCTGCGTGCTAGCCTCAGACATCGCGCACATACGCGCATCAACTTATCACTGCTCGCCATCCTCCTGTTGGCGATCCTTATTCCGGCAGGCGTTTTTATTCAGCAGCAATTGACTCCGCTTACCGTTACAACGCTACAGGACGACGTACCAGGGTCTCTGCGTCAGGCTATCGCCAATACGCATTCAGGCGGCACCATCCTGATTGACCCACACCTGAAAGGGACAATGCTGCTGAATAGTAATCTGGTCATCAACAAGAACCTCACGATTCGCGGTGCCAACGTCGATCAGCTTACACTGCGCGGTAGGAGGGACCCCATTAGTGGTCTGATAGAGATACAAGCTAACGCCACCGTCACTTTCTCCCAATTGACGTTCAGTGATCCGAACCCGGCCCCCGGAACGGTCATCAGGAACCTTGGAACGCTGACTCTGGATGGCTGTCGCCTGACTGGCAATGTTCAGCAGGGGCAAAATGCGCCAACGCCAACTGGAACATTTGAGAATATAGCTTCTGGTGGGGCCATCATGAACGTTGGAACGCTCTCCCTGCAAAACAGCCTCATTGCACATAATAGGATTCACGCGGGTGCTGGCTTCGGGGGAGGGATCGAGACCGAAAAGGGCACCCTCATCGTCAAAAATAGCCAGATTATTGATAACACGGTGATTTCTAACGGTCAGAGCGCGAATGGCGGCGGAATTTATAGTGTATCAGGTCAAGTTACGGTGATGAACAGCACTGTCACGGGGAACAGCGTCAGTGGAGGTTCAGAGTTCAATGCTGGCGGTGGAATCTACAGTCAGCAGGGCCGTCTCACCCTCAATGGGAGTACGATCAGCAACAACAGAGCGGAGACAAATGACGGAGAAGGACTGAGTGAGGGCGGAGGAATCATAAGCATTGGCAGCACTGTGAGCATAAATGATAGCCACTTGCTGGACAATATCGTGATGAGCAACGCAACTGTAGGCAATACGGTCGTTGCTGGCGGAGCTATCTATGCACAAAACGTAGTCAGGAACAATCAGGTCGTAGCAAGCGGCAGCCTCGCAATTGTCAACAGCGTTCTCTCCAACAATACCGTCACAGCCAATGTTCCCACCGGAGGCGGTGCCATCGCAGTACTAAGCGGTCCTCTAACGCTTAAGGGAAGTACTGTTGCAAACAACAAGCTTACCAGCCACCAAAGTGTTGCCGTTGGTGGTGGTATTTACGGTGGCGAGTCACTGACCATTACTGGAAGTAACATCTCCGGCAATAGTGCCATGGCTTCGTCAAGTAAGTACGGGGCTGTTGGCGGAGGTATTGACACGAAGGGCACACTCACCCTGCTAAGGAGTACCATCGCGCTCAATACTGTCAACAGCCAGGGAATAGCAGCAGGAGGCGGGATTTTTGTGGATAAGCCTGACATCACCAATGCCCATACGAGCCTGACGGATTGCACTATCGCTTATAACCAGGCGCAAGGGCCACAGGGTATCGGGGGAGGACTCGCAACCGATCTTACTACGGTTAGTACCAGCATAGACTTTTGCACCATTTACGGCAATGGTGCCTCCACACGGGCTGGCGGGATAAATGGCGACCTGATAATAACCCCCCAGGATGACTTTCTTGTCCTCAAGAACAGCATTGTGGCTGGCAACTCCGCTCCGACTGCACCGGACATCTCACACGCCTTCATTTCAGGGGGCTACAACCTTATACAGAACTGGAGCGGCACGCAGATAAAAGATGCCCTGAAGCTGCACAGGACGGACCTCTTAGTCAGCCAGCAGGCGCAGGTAGGAGTCGAGACGCAACTACACATGAATGGCGGACCAACGCCGACGCTGGCTCTAGTAGCAGGAAGTCCGGCCATCAATGCCGTTCCAGTAGCAGCTTGTGATGTCTCCACCGATCAGCGTGGAGCGAAACGTCCACAGCGAAGTGTCTGCGATATCGGTGCCTATGAATATAGTTGAGGAGAAGGATTACAACCTAGCACCAGACACTCCTATCTCTCGGAATTTACACAGCAGGCAAGCGAATACAGAAGCTAGACCCTTCGCCGGGGATGCCGTTGCTTTCAATCCAGATTTTTCCACCCATTGCCTCCATAAGACGTTTTGAAATGTACAGACCAAGACCAGAGCCACGCACAGGACTATTCACATCATCCTCTAAGCGCACAAAGCGTTGGAAGAGTTGTCTTTGATCTTTTGGGGCAATACCTTTGCCTTTATCAGTTACACTTAGGACAAAAGATGATGTTTGTGCATCGAGTGCCGAAACCGAGAAGAGCAGGGGTGTGCGGTGTGGCGAGTATTTTAAGGCATTCACACTGACATTCATCAAGACTTGACGGAGACGTACAGGGTCTGCCAGTACATAGGTGTGAGGTGGAATCGAGACGTGTATCTTACGTTGTTCTTGTTGTACCTGTGGCTCGATAATGGTAATCACGCTCTCTACCATCTCTCGCACGTCGGTACGCTCTAAAAATGCTGGGCGAATGCCTGCCTCAACCTCTAATCGACTCGCATCCATCACGTTGCTCAGCATCACCACCAATTCTTCACAGCTACGGCGAGCTTTTTGCAAAAACTCGCGTCGTTGCTCGGTAGGAAGAATCTCATCATATTGTGAAAGCAACTCGATATAGCCCTGTACTGCTGTGAGCGGTGTGCGAAGTTCGTGTGATGCTGTGACCATGAACTGATCTTTCAACTGGTCTAGTTCTTGCATGTGTTGATGTGTACTACGTAAATGCTGATATAAATGTGCGTTTGTCAGCGCGACCGCCGCTTGTTCCGCGAAGTCTTGTGCGAGCGGTAACGTCTCGTTGTCAAACGATTGTCTATCGCGTGTACCGAGGGGAACAGAACGCCCAAAGACGAGTAGACCAACGGGATTGCCTCCCGCGATAAGTGGAGCAAAGACAGCTGTATCAATCCCATGTTGCATCAACTGCTCTCGTAACGAAGGACCATAATTTCTTCGTTGTTCGCGTACCCGTGGAGGAATGGCATATTTATCGGATACTTGTGTATCCCACCCTGTAAGAGCGTAACCTGTTTCTTGTGCAAGCGGTGTGTGTAGACGAATAAGAAGCGGTTGTAGCGAGTAGAAGATTTGCGCTTCGTTCTCATGTGGCTGGATAGGAGGCCATTCATTATAAGCACCTTGGATATCTGTTGAACCATCGTAAGCCGAGAGTGCTACCAGTTGTCCACGATCTCCGGCTACATAGAGAATGGCATAATCCGCTTGTAGGGCGTTGGCTCCCTCTGTACAGATCAATTGTTGTATTTCGCTAGGAGCAACTGCGGCGGAATTTAAACGTGCCGCGATATTCGCCATTGCTCGTGCGAACTCCTCATGCTCACACGCTTCTTTGTAGAGGTAGGCATGCCGAATGATCGTCACCACTTGCTCAACATATGTTTTTGCCAGTGTAGTATCGTTTTTATTGAGTTGACGTGATGAGCGTCGTGCTAGACCTAAGCAACCCAACACGTCCCCTTGATAGACAAGGGGGAAAAAATTCATGGTTGCGATATGCTGCTCTCGTTGCCATGCATGTATATCCGGTGGTACATCATGCGTGAGCGTGTCCCAGCGTATCTCAATATCTTTTCCGCTCATGACGAGATAGTAAAAAAAAGTATCACCCTGTAATCTCCATTTTGTAGGAGGAGTGAGTGTGGACGATGTATTGATGAGCATGTATGACTGCGGGCCTATCTTCTGATGCTGTTCTTCAAGTAGGATTAAGAGGGCGGCGTCAAAATCTAGTTCCTTTGTAGCAAGGGCAGGAATGGTTGCAAGTAGGGGTTCGATATCAAGAATACGCGTCAATGTTGTACTCAATTGACGTAAGTGTTCAGCATCTTGACGACTCCGTTCACGATCTTGTAACAATACTTCATTCTCATGCGTAGCACGTAAGTAGCGCACGGCGACGAGAATACCGATTCCGGCTGTGAGTACAGCTAGACAACGTGTACGGATATCATCATAAAACAACTCACCAACAATTGTCAGCAGTAACACGAACGCGAGTGGAACATAGATCACCAAGCTTTGTAGTTGTCGCCACGCCCCGTTCGCAACCTCATTTGCATCTGGCACTATCGGCGATGATGAAGAGGACGATGCGTTCTGTAGTTGTTGCTCAGAATAGGCTCTACGTGCGATAGTAGCATACTGATAGAGGCCAGCGAGTCCCATGAGCATATAGCCAATGAACCAGAATGGGTCAATCGAGGGAGTGCCTGTCGAATAGGTATGCGTAAAGATATTCGTGTAGGCGTATCCTGTATCAGCCCAAATTTGTGCGATGATACCAGAGGCAAGCAGGATAAACGAGGGATGTAAAACGCGTTCTGTGCGACGTTGAATTAATAAGACGATGGCGAGAATGAGCAAAATGTCCCAGCAAGGATATGAAAGTCCCACAAATAAACCCACAAGTGCTGTTTCCGATGCTACTTGTTTTACGCTGGCAAAATAGAGTGGACCTAGGACAAAAAACCAACTAATGCCGAAGAAGCAGAGGGTAGTGATTAGCGTATCGAGGCCCATGCGTGTACGAAAGCGCAATTCTGTGGGCATAAGCAAAAGCGCGATGAAGAGAAAAACATAGAAAAGCGTGAAGCCTATGTCAGAATACGAGGGAAAAGGCGTCTGATGTACATATTCCTGGTAGGTGTAATATATTCCACCAAGACTATTTGCTAACAGGCCAAGTCCAACAAACACCCATGCAAGTTGATGACGTGGGGTGAGCAGAACAGGTCCTTTACGCGCCATATATGCGGCGCGAAAAGCCCAGTACGCACCTATAAGTGAAGTGGCTACATATGCAATGTCAGAGAAGTGAACGGTGGTTTCGTCACCACCAATGCGGAGGAGCATCCAGAATAGACTGCACGAGACAAGCAAAATACTACTTGCGGTAGCAATATAGACGGAGCGATCAAGTTTCCGAAGGTGGGCCAGCGTCAACTTGTTGGTGGCGACGGTTTTCATGCGTGTGTACGACCTGCCTGTCTCTTCCCCAATAGATAGCAATGAATAGTGCAGTCAGTATACAGAACATATGGAACAGCGTCAACCGTTAAAGCAAGTCTGGGCGCACAATATCCAGATACCAGAATGGTTGCCGTTTGCGTAGCATGGGCTTGCTGCGTACAACGTTGCCAGGAATACTGTCGAGAACATCGTAGGCCAACTCGCCTGTCAGTGATCCCGCCATATCACCGGGACTATAAGCGAGTGCTTGTGTGGTACGGCGTCCAGTACGTTGTTCGCGTGTATCTATGGTCATCATTGTAAGCAATGTCTCGTTTTCATCGACAACCACTTCTGTCCACGGATAGGTTACGGCAAGTGGTGCGAAGATACCGCTCTGTCCATTCGCACGCATCATACTAGCATCCCCACTCCAATTGGCGAGTGCGAGATACACGTTATGTTCCGCGGCACGAACACGCCAAATAAGATAGTGAGCGGGGTCATACTCATCAGGGGCAACAAGAAGTTTGTGTGGGACAGTAGTTGGCTCTAGCCCAATCGGGTCGGGAAAATTGAGCAGTGTGGGCGCACATACGATGTCAGCTCCTTGCCCTGCAAGGATACGCAGTGTTTCTGGAAAGAGTACATCGTAGCCAGTCGCCAGACCAATGCGGCCCGCTGGCGTATCAAATGTAGGAAGTCCAACATTGCCAGGCTGTGCCCACAAGCGGTCATGATATGTCAAATGCAGCTTACGATATTTGCCATAGACGCCACCCGGATCGATAAGGAGAACAGTGTTGTAGTACGTGGGCTGAGTTGTGCTGGTGTCTCGTTCGGCTACACCGAGTACCATACTAATTTGTAGCTCTTCTGCCAGTGCGGTCAAGACATCAGTTTCTGGCCCTGGCACCAGAATAGCACCGTCTTGTATGTGTGCGATGAGTGCTTGTTCACTTTCAAGAGATGATGTAGAGCGAGGACCGGGAAGCACTAATTCGGGTAGGACGAGCACATCAGGTTGGGCAGGTGCGGCGTCTTTTATCAATGTACGCACGGTGTCTTGAAGTACCTGGAGCGTCTCTTGTTGTGATTGTGTGGCGAAATCTTGTAGGCGGACCTGGAGCACACCCGTGCAGGAAAGCTGTCCAGGTGGAAGTTCGCCTAATGCATAGAGACTGTGGTAACGCAGTGGCTCCCAGAGATATGAATTGTATGTCACTTGTGCGTACTCTTCAGGTCTACGGTCAGCCAACCGATCTCCACTATCATCACGTCCATCCGTGCTGTGCGCACCCCAACGCTTGGCACGCGCCTGGGCCAGATCGACCTCACCATAGACGATGCCTTCACCATTGTCGAGGTATGCCTGAATAGAGCCATCGGGGTTCAGAATACAACTGCCTCCACTAAACTGTACGCCACGTTCCTCGCCATAGCGATTGGCGGCAATGAAGTAGACGCCGTTCTCGAAGGCACGCGCCATCCACCAACTACTCGGACTCTTTTCATCGAGCCAGTTCGTGGGGAAGAGCAATACGTCCGCTTGATGAAGTGCTGGAATGCGTGCCGCCTCGAAGTACATCGCATCCATGCAGATAAGTCCGCTCAAGCGTCCAAGCGGTGTATCCCACACAGGCATCCCTAGATCGCCATCACGCGCCCAACGCGGCTCTGAAATAAAGGAATGAATCTTGCGATACGTACCTACGAGTCCCTCTGGTCCAAGTAAGACCATGCTGTTATAGTATACGTGAGTGAGTGAATCTACCTCTGGCAGGCTGACCGCGATATAGCAATTATGCACTGTTGCAAGGTGTTGGAAGCGGTCGGTTGTTGGGCCTGGAATAGGTTCAACATACGGTGCGATTTCCGCACGAGATTGCCAGCAATAGCCTGTTGTCGCGATTTCAGGAAGGACAATAAGTTTTGCACCGTGTGTCGCGGCCTCCTCCACCAGTTGAAGAAGACGCGTGACATTTTTTTCCTTCTCGCCCAGTGTTGGCTCATACTGAATGGCGGCAACACGATAGGAAGGTAAAGGGGACGTGAGCGTACTCATGGTCTCTCCTGTAAGGATAAGGTTTATATAATAAATCTGTACAAACCATACCACTAGCCCCAAGAATAATCAAGAGGGCAGTGAATTATTTCCTGGTGTGTTGAAAATGGAGGCCGGGGGTTAACGCGGGGGGGCCCACGGGCGGGTGTGCGGGGGCGCAGGTGG
>CAXTWV010000065.1:14579-18354 GCA_964248005.1 uncultured Ktedonobacteraceae bacterium
AGATACGCGAGAGTCCACACTCTCGCGTATCTCCTGCCTCCATGTTCAACACATTACTTTATACTATGCTCCGTGACATTTCTTGTATTTCTTGCCACTTCCACAGGGGCAAGGATCGTTGCGTCCAATTCTGCCTATCGAGGTGGGACGCGATACACTGCTCGTTCCATTCGCACTCTTGCCGTTATTTGTACCATTGCGACGTGCAGTATTCACCTTTGCTTGCTGTGTGTCGGCATCGCTCTTGACCTGACCACTGGCTTTCGCGATGGCGTCAGCATTGGTACGTACATTACGTGATGGAGCTTTACGTTGTGGCTCTGGCTTGTTGATTGTCACGGTCAACTCGTTACGCAGCATTTTGAGTAGGGCATCAACGGTATAATGCTGAATGGCTTGTTTCAAGTCGTCGAACATGCGGAATGCTTCGTTTTTAAACTCAACCAATGGGTCTCGTTGTCCAAGTGAGCGGAAGCCGATACCTGCACGCATCACATCGAGTGAGTCGATGTGGTCCATCCACAAGCGATCAACTACCTGTAGCAGGTAAGTACGCTCAAACTCACGCAACAGGTCGGCATCCTCCACTCCTTGTTCGCTGGCCTGACGTTTCAGACTTTCGCCTCGTTCCTCATAGTGGTCGAGTACGAGCGTGACCAGCTTTTGCTTGATGTCCTCACGGCGCACCGCATTGAGGTTTTCTGGCAGAATCTCCTCTGGTATATGCACCCAGACTTCCAATGCTTTGAAGAGTGTCTCTAGTTGCTCCTCTTCCATGACCATATTACCAGGAATACAGGCATCGACAAGCTTGGTGACTTCGGCACGTATCATCGAGAGAATGCGCTGATGCATGTCGCCACGCTCAAGTACGGCGCGACGGTCGGCATAGATGACTTCACGCTGCTTGGCGATTACGTCGTCGTATTCAACGACGTTTTTACGAATGTCGAAGTTGTAGCCCTCAACCTTTGTTTGCGCTCCTTCGATGAAGTTTGAGACAAGACGGCTTTCGAGCGGCATATCTTCTTCCATGCCGACACGCTCCATGACCTTTGCTACTCTATCGGCGGCGAAGCGGCGCATCAGTTCGTCATCGAGTGCCAGGAAGAAGCGCGATGAACCGGGATCGCCCTGTCGTCCGGCGCGTCCACGTAACTGATTGTCGATACGGCGCGACTCATGACGCTCTGTGCCAACGATATGTAGGCCGCCCAACTCGATCACACGATCATGGTCTTCTTTACACTCGCGCTCTTTTTGCTTAAAGAGCGTACTCTTCTCTTCCTCGGACATTTCCGCGAGATATTGCTGAATGGCCTCTTCCTTCTCATCGCGTTCGTCCTGTGTACGTGTTGGCATGTCACGAATGAAATCGACATGTTCGGCATGTGTGCGCAGGATACTTTCAAAGTAGCCCTCTGGATTGCCACCAAGCAAAATGTCAGTACCACGACCGGCCATGTTTGTCGCTATCGTGATTGCTCCACTACGACCCGCCTGTGCAACGATCTGTGCTTCACGTTCATGGTGTTTCGCGTTGAGCACATGATGCGGAATGCCTTGCATATCAAGCAAGTGAGCAAGATGTTCTGATGTTTCAACAGAAGTGGTACCAACAAGCACAGGTTGCCCTACTTCGTGTCGCTCTTTGATCTCTTCGACCACGGCATTGAACTTGCCTTCGGTTGTGCGATAGATCAGGTCGGCTTCGTCCTTACGAATTCTTGGCTTGTTGGTCGGAATGACCATCACGTCAAGCTTATAAATTTTGTGAAGCTCTTCCGCTTCGGTCAACGCCGTACCAGTCATACCAGCAAGTTTGTTGTAGAGGCGAAAGAAATTTTGGAAGGTGATGGTTGCCAACGTATGGTTTTCGCGCTGTACGGCGACTCCTTCTTTGGCCTCAATCGCTTGGTGCAAGCCTTCGCTATAGCGGCGTCCTGCCATCTGACGACCCGTGAACTCATCGACGATGATGACCTCGCCATCCTTCACGATGTAATCTTTGTCGCGCTTGAAGATGATTTCGGCCTTGATTGCGTTTTCCATGTAACGCGTCAGATCAAGATTGTTTTCATCATAGATGTTTTTGACACCTGCCAGTTGCTCAATCTTCTCGATACCTGCATCTGTAAGAATGACGGTACGAGTCTTCTCTTCAATGGTATAGTCAGTCTCCGCTTTGAGGCGTGGTGCCCAGCGTGCGAACTGCACATATTGGTCCGTCGATTCCTGTCCTTGACCAGAGATGATGAGCGGAGTACGTGCCTCATCAATCAGGATGTTATCCACCTCGTCAACAATGGCGAAGTTGAGTTCGCGCTGTACCGCTTGTTCGAGCGAGGCCACCATGTTATCGCGCAGATAATCGAAGCCATACTCGTTGTTTGTACCATAGGTGATATCTGCTTGATAGGCGGCTCGCCGCTCTGCTGTTTGTGGCTCAACCGCATTCACAAGAATACCGACGGTGAGGCCAAGAAACTTGTAAATGTTGCCCATCCATTCGGCGTCACGACGTGCAAGGTAGTCGTTTACAGTGACAAGATGTACACCCTTGCCTGTAAGCGCATTTAGGTAAATTGGTAGGGTTGCGACAAGTGTTTTGCCTTCACCAGTACCCATCTCGGCAATCTTACCCTGATGCAGTACAACACCACCTATAAGTTGTACGTCATAATGGCGCATCTTAATTCTGCGGAAGCCAGCCTCACGGGCAACGGCGAATGCTTCTGGCAACAAGTCGTCAAGCGTTTTGCCCGTGCGAAGGCGTTTCAGCATATCTGGAATGAGCTTATCCATCGCTTCGGCTTTGAGTGCTACAATCTCTGGTTGTAGCTGCTTGAGAATACCGTTGAACAGGTCTTCAAGTCGCTGGTCAGCACCGTCGTCTTTATTGGGAGCACTATCCCGCGCCTCTTCAAAGCGTGTCCATGCCGTGCTGAACGCTTCAGTTAACTGGTCTTCGTCAATCTCTTTCAGGATAGGCTCGACCTGTGTGAGTAGAGCAAGCGTCGCCTTTTGTGGATCACTTGACTCGTCGGGCCATTCCTGCCGCTCTTCAGCAATGTCCATTGCTTTCGTGACACGTAGCATGTTGAGCTTCGCTGAAAGCTTTTCATAGGATCGCTCGAACAGTTCTGAGAGTGTGACCTGTAGATTGTCGCGCAGATCATATTCGGGGTTACGTCTGCGCTCGACCACCTGCCGATAGTCGATTACGGCGGTGTGCAGGTCTGCTTCGGTACATTGTTCCGAGAGTGGTTCAACCGCGTTCAACGCCTCTCGGAAGAGTGCGACCAGACTGTTCTCCAGGACGAGGCCGCCCTTGAGGTACAAGTAGAGCCGTGAACGGAACTCTGCAGTTTTCGCGGCTAGCTCTTCATCGCTTAGCTTTTTGAGTGCGGGTTCGAGTGCGTTAATTTTCTCAATGATGGGGTCGATGACCTTGAGGTCTCGTTTATTGGGGTCGCCCAGGATTTTCCCAAGTAACTGCATAAAAATCTATTCTCCTGCCACATAGCAATTGGTTGTGTGTACTGTATGTAATGAATGAACGTTAAATATACTCACGCTTTTGTGCTCAAAATATTTCGCTCTATTATATCATACGTTTCTCTTTGTATGATGTTAGAAAAGGTACTAGCCAATGGCAGCTACCTGAAATACAGGTACTATCTGGTCTCTAACGTCTTGACGCTATACTTTCCGAGTTGAGCATGGCATAATAGAATAGTAATTATAAGAACAAGAGTTCAAGGTATTTTATTCA
>CAXTWV010000066.1:0-16317 GCA_964248005.1 uncultured Ktedonobacteraceae bacterium
AAAGAGACAGCGCGATTTGTCACGTTGCCAGCAATGCGAGCGGGTATTCGATAAGTTCAACAAGTGATCCGAATAAAGCTTGCACTCCTAACCACTTTCCGCTATGCTCTACAAAAACATGTAGGAGTATCTCTCTTTCATGGACATTCATAGTGTTTTTCACCAACTTCACTATCGAACGCAACAAGCTCTGGACCTTGCGTTTCCGCCGCAGTGCGCGAGTTGTAAACGCGTTGGTGCTGTTCTTTGCGCAGCTTGTTTTGTACAGTTACAGCCAACAACACCTTTGCCGTATAGACAGGGCTGGTCGGCTTTACAGGGGCTGGTTGCGGTCAATGCGTATCAGGGACCGCTCAGAAATTGCATTCATGCGCTAAAATATGATGGAGTGGTACGGTTGGCTGAACCATTGGGCGCGTTATTGGCACATACCTACCTCAATTATGGTATGCAGGCTGATATGCTTGTATCGGTTCCCTTACATAGTGAACGTCATAGGCAACGTGGGTATAATCATGCACATTTACTAGCGAGGGTATGTGCCTCCACAATTGGCGTTCCTCTGCGAGATGATGTATTGGTGCGTTCGCGTGCGACAAATGCTCAGGTGGGGTTGAATGGGTATGACCGTAGACAAAATGTTGCGGGAGCGTTCTCTATTATTGCTAAGGATGCAACTACACATATCTATGGACGTAAAATTATCATCGTAGATGATGTCTGCACAACAGGTGCGACACTGGATGCATGTGCGGCAACACTCTTTCAGGCCGGGGCAGCCTCCGTATGGGGACTAGTACTTGCGGGTTCCGCAGTGTGAGAGAAATGTGTTTCAGGACGTATATAAAAATGGCTATATGTACACTATCAATGTTTATTAGGTAGGAGCATCCCTTGCTTTCAACAATGGGATTTTGCAAAAGAGAGAATTTCAATGAGTAGAAACGCCTGTAGGGACCGATTTATCACGTCCTCTTGGCATCTCGAATATCGGCAAGGACGTGATAAATCGGTCCCTACAGGCGTTTCACACGTTCTCAAGAAATCTATTGTTGAAAGGTATTCCTTTGCGGGTGCCCTTGCTCCTCGTTGTGGAAGGCTTTTTTTATGAGTCGTGAGATGGACCATATTTCTGTGCTGGCTGGCGAGATCGGCTTCCGCGTGGCAACGACGGAGGGCGAACATCGAGCCGCCAATTATATAGAACAAGAGATGCATTCTTACGGCTTGCAAGAGATACGACAAGAGCCGTTTCCGTGTGCCACAGAAAGCATGAGCGGCATTTTTCCCTACCTCTACACTGTACTGAGTTCAAGTTTGATTGCTCCTCTTGTACCTCTGCTTGGTTTCACAGGACTTCTGGCTGCACCAGCAACGATGATGAGCGAGTTTCGCACAAATAAAGGTCCCGTCACATGGTTAACAAGAAAAGGTACAAGTCATAATGTGATTGGCATTCTTCCTGCTCGTGGCGAGGTCAAGACAAAAATAGTGTTGCTTACGCACTATGACTCGGTACGCGTGCGTAACTTTATGAAACCAAACGAGGGTAAGTCTCCACAACGCTTTATCATGCCACTGCTTGGACTTTCGTATCTTACAGCACTAGGGTCGAGTGTACTTGGCTTTGTGTCACGTCGTAGGAAAAATAAGACATTGACACGAACAACGCAGGGTATTTCTGCTGCTACTGGTGCGGCAATGCTGACACTGGCAACACCACTCCTCATGGGACAGATGATTCGAGGCATTGATGGCGAGGGGGCAAATGATAATGCAAGTGGTGTCGCGGTACTACTGAGCCTGGCGGAACAGATGGCACAGACGCCTCTGGAGCATACGGAGGTTTGGTTTGTGGCGACAGGTGGCGAGGAAATTGGGCTGGTAGGAGCACGCGCTTTAGCCGACAAGCATGGGAAAGTACTGAAGGATGCGTATTTCTTTGCCGTTGATACGGTAGGGGTTGGACGTATTCATTATACAGTACAAGAAAACTTTTTAGGGCGTGCCGACGTTTCACATGATGTAGTGGATATTCTTGTCACCGCCTCTGAGAAGGGGACGCACAGTGCAATGCCATATATGTTGCGTGCAGGGGGAACAGACGCGGGGGCAATGCTGGCAAAACATTTCAAGGCAGCTTCGATTAGCTGTCTGATAAAAGATGGCAAATTTCCTGAGATTAACTGGCCCACGGATACGCGGAAGTACGTTGAGCCAGAGACGCCAACCAAAGTTACAGCATTTATGAAAGATGTCTTGTATGAGATTGACCGTCGAGTGTGTTATAATAAGACGCACAAAAGTAACGTTACAATGTCCAAGTAATACAGATGAGTACCGGAAGCTCCGTTATCACCAGGAGGAGTGGCTTGTGTAAAATGGCATGGAGTGTAGACTTCCGGCAGTAGTAGAGAGAAACCTCATGGCAAGCAATAGGAAATGGCTCAGACCGAGCGTTTTCTGGCTGCTGATCACGATTGTAGCAGTCGGGATCGTAGTCTTCATTTTCCGTTCTCCATCCGACACGGCATCGGTAAACGTGTCTAACATCCTCGTTGACATTAAAGCAGATAATGCCAAGAATCAACAAGATTCACTCACCATTTCGGGCAACACTATCACACTCACAAGAGGCACTAGCTTAAACGCGCCTCAAGAGGCTGCAACAGTCAATGATAGTTTTGATATCACACGAGTCCTCAAGGACAACAATATCGATTACTCCAATACGCGGTTGCTCGTGCTTCGGTATGATGCACCCAACCCATTGTTGAGCGTGCTTGGATTCCTCGGTGGATTGCTACCTGTACTTATCATTGCAGGTCTGTTCATTTTTATGATGCGCCAATCGCAGGGGGCGAACAATCAGGCGATGTCATTTGGGAAGAGTCGCGCACGCATGTTTACAGGCAACAAAACAACGGTGACATTCGCGGACGTGGCGGGTGTTGAAGAGGCAAAGCAAGAACTACAAGAGATCGTCGAGTTCCTCAAATATCCCGAAAAGTTCGCGGCACTTGGAGCGCGTATTCCTAAAGGGTTACTGTTAGTCGGACCGCCTGGAACCGGCAAGACGCTTATCGCACGTGCAGTGGCAGGTGAGGCAGGTGTGCCATTCTTTAGTATCAGTGGGTCCGAGTTTGTCGAGATGTTTGTGGGTGTGGGTGCGAGTCGAGTGCGTGACCTATTTGAGCAGGCTAAGCGTAGCAGTCCATGTATTGTCTTTGTCGATGAGGTTGACGCGGTTGGGCGTCAACGCGGAGCAGGGCTTGGTGGCTCAAATGATGAGCGTGAACAGACACTCAACCAGATACTTGTAGAGATGGACGGCTTCGATACCAACACCAATGTGATTGTGATTGCCGCGACCAATCGGCCCGACGTGCTCGATCCCGCGCTATTACGCCCCGGTCGCTTTGATCGACAAGTCGTGCTAGACCGTCCCGATATTCGCGGACGTATCGCTATTCTTAATGTCCATGCAAAGGGCAAGCCGCTTGACCCAAGCATCAAGCTTGATGTACTGGCCAAACAGACTCCTGGTTTCTCTGGTGCCGATCTCTCGAATTTGTTAAACGAGGCCGCGATTCTCACAGCGCGACGTGGCAAACGCAGAGTTGGCATGAGCGAACTCGAAGAGGCAATTGACCGTGTTGTAGCGGGTCCAGCGCGTAAAAGTCGCATTATCAGTGAGCGCGAAAAGTCGATTACGGCCTATCACGAGGTAGGTCATGCGTTGGTGGCCCGTGTACTACCAAACACGGACCCGGTGCATAAGGTGTCAATTGTCGCACGTGGTCAAACGGGTGGTTTCACGATGTTGTTGCCTACCGAGGACCGTTACTTATGGAGTAAACCGCAGTTTGAAGACATGTTAGCCTATGCATTAGGTGGTCATGTGGCGGAACTCCTCACCTTTGGCGAGGTGACAACGGGTGCATCGAACGATATCGAGCGTGTGACGAAGATTGCGCGTTCAATGGTGACTGAATATGGCATGAGTAACCGCATCGGCCCTATCGCACTGGGCCATAAGGATGAGTTGGTTTTCCTGGGGCGCGATTTTGGTGAGCAGCGCAATTACAGCGAGCAAACGGCACGCGAGATCGACGAAGAGGTGCGCCGCATCGTGCAAGAAGCGTTCGATAAATCATACAACATCCTGCAACAAAATAAGACGCGCCTGATTATGATTAGCGAACGGCTGATTAAAGAGGAAACGATAGAAGGTGCATTGTTTGAATCGCTCTTCAATCAGCATATAGGTGATGGGCAGTACGAATCACCATCGGTACTTGCAGGCATACCAGAGATCAAGGTGTACGGTGGAGATAGTGAGCAAAAGAGCTTGCCAAGTCCCGCGGCAGCATCGTATCAGATACCAAAGCAGGTACAAGGACCGTTAAACGGAAACGATGCATAAAGAGAACAGCACAAACGCGACGAAATGTCTGTAGGGGTCTAATTCATTACACCCTGTTGGCAATGAACAACGTTGGAAGGATTGATGAGGCGTTTCATACGTTCTCCAACGTTGTGTGTTGCTAACAGGGTGTAATGAATTAGACCCCTACAGGCGTTTTTGTTACCTTGTGGGGGTTGTAGGGCAGGGCTTAGACGGTGTACAATGGACGTAATCACAAGTGCTTGGTTCTCTGTCAGAGAGTCGAAGGCTTTTTCTAGTGAGGAGGTGTCTTTCTTTGTCCGCAGTATTTCATGAGGTTGAGGGGTGTGTTACGGCTCCTCAAGGGTTTCGTGCTGGCATCACGGCAAGTGGTATTAAGTCAGATGGCACAATTCCAGACCTGGCTATTTTAGCCTCTGATGTACCCTGTGTCGCGGCTGCCACCTTTACAACAAGTAGCACGCGTGCGGCTCCTGTGCTGGTCTGTCAGGAGCGTCTCAAGAGTGGCAAAGCGCAGGCACTGGTTGTGAACAGCGGTAACGCGAATTGTGCCACGGGCGAGATTGGTCTGCTCAATGCCTATCGAATGACTGAGTACACAGCTGCGTTGCTTGGCATCGAAAATGAATTGGTGCTGTGTTCGTCTACGGGTATTATCGGGCGACAATTGCCAATTGAGAGAATCGAGGCTGGCGTCAAGAAGATTGAATTGCGCACCGATTCTGGTAACGCCTTTTCTGAGGCCATTCTGACGACGGATACACGCCCCAAACGTATGGCATTGGAGTTTCAGATTGAGGGCAAGACAGTACGTCTAGGTGGTGTCACAAAGGGTGCTGGCATGATCTATCCCAATATGGCGACGATGCTCTGCTATCTGACGACCGATGCAGCGATTGAACATGAGTGGATGCAGACGGAGGTACGCGCCACAGTAGAAGATACCTTCAATATGATTTCGATGGATGGCGACATGTCCACGAATGATACGTGTGTCCTCTTCGCGAATGGTCTAGCTGGCAATACACCGATTAACGCACACCATCCAGAGGCGGGAACGTTTCGTCAAGCATTACGACACGTCATGGAATATTTGGCACGCGAGATGGCGCGTGATGGTGAAGGCGCAACTAAACTGATGATTGTCCATGTACAGGGCGCACGTAATAAGCATGACGCGGTGCGGGCCGCAAGATCGGTGACGCTTTCTCCACTGTGGCAATGCGCTCTTGCTGGTAGCGATCCCAACTGGGGTCGTATTGTGGCGGCAATAGGCGCGTCGGGATGTGAGCTAGATCAGAACACCTTCGATATCGCACTCGATGACGTGCAGATCGTCCAGCATGGCTTAGCAGCACAGTACGAGCAATCAGCAGCACAGGCTGTCATGGCGAAAAACGAGGTGACTATTTCGATTGATCTTCATCTCGGCGACGGTCAAGCAACGGCGTGGGGCTGCGATTTGACGCATGGCTATATCGACGAAAACACGTTGTATTCGCGATAAACAACAATGAGCACAAGCATGTAGAGGTCTAATTCTATTACACCCTGTGGGCATGATACATGCAACGTTTCATCAATCCTGTAAACATGGTTCATTGCCAAAGGGGTGTAATAGAATTAGACCCCTACATTGTTTCAACCCTTGCGGACAATCGAAATGTCAGAAGGACGCGATACATCGGTCCCTACAGAATACCGTTATTTATTACCATACCTATAAGGAGAAATTATCATGGCAACGGAGTTAAACACAACGACGCGTGATTGGGTGGCACTTGAGCATCAATATTATCAGGGGACATTCAAGCGACAACCACTCACACTCGTGCGCGGCGAGGGGACACGCGTCTGGGATAGCGAAGGGAAAGTGTATCTTGATTTCGTGGCGGGTATTGCCGTAAATGTGCTTGGACATTGCCATCCCGCAATCGTGAAGGCGGTGCAGGAGCAGGTGACACAGCTTGTGCATGTCTCGAACCTGTATTACAACACACGACAGATTGAACTAGCTGAATTGCTTGGTATCCAGAGTAAGGGAATGCGCTCATTCTTCTCGAACAGTGGTGCTGAGGCGAACGAGGGTGCGATCAAACTGGCACGTAAATATGGTCGCTTGCATCGCAATGGTGCCTTTGAAATTATCAGTATGGAGCATAGTTTTCATGGACGCACACTGGCGACAACGGCGGCAACAGGTCAGGCAGCGTATCAAGCATCGTGGGCACCCTTGCCCGATGGTTTCAAACAGGTTCCATACAACAACTTAGAGGCATTGAAGGCAGCGACAAGCGAGAAAACAGTCGGCATTTTGATCGAACCGGTGCAGGGTGAAGGCGGTATATGGCCTGCTGACAAGGCGTTTATGCAGGGTGTACGCGAATGGTGCGATGAGCAAAATCTGGTGATGATCTGCGACGAAGTGCAGGCGGGTATGGGTCGCACAGGCAAGTTCTTTAGCTCGGAACACTATGTGACACCAGACGTTATAACAATGGCAAAGGGTCTCGCAGGGGGCGTGCCGATTGGTGCCATGCTGACAGGCCCACGCACAGATGTGTTCACGGCAGGCGATCATGGGACCACATTTGGCGGCAACCCTATCGCATGTGCCGCAGGTATCGCTACGATACATACAATCCTTGAGCAAAACCTGCTTGAGAATGCAACACAGATGGGCGCGTACTGGAACACGAAGCTAGAGAATTTATGTGCTAAGTACGCGTTTATCGATAGCCCACGCGGTCTCGGTCTGATGCGAGCGGTCAATGTCAAGCACGATTTGGCACCTGTGATTGTGCAACAAGCATTAGCACATGGTCTGTTGCTGAACAATACAGGGACAGCAACGTTGCGTATGATTCCACCGTTGGTGTTGACGAAAGCTGATCTTGACGAGGCAAGCGCGTTGCTCGATAAAGCGTTGGCGGACGTGGCGGAAATGCCCGTGGCAGAAGCGTGATTTATTGTGTGGGTGCGTAACGAAACGTCTGTAGGGGTCTAATTCATTTACCAATTCCTAAATAGCCTGCCTCAGCCACACTATATGCTGAGGCAGTGCGATTTCGGGTTCGGCAAGTTCAGGATGCCAATGTTTTTCCCATTCGACGGATACATAGCCTGTATAACCTTGTTGCGTGAGGACGCGCAATTGTTCACGTACTGGCACCTCGCCTTCGCCTAATGGAACGAGTTGCCAGCCAGTGCTATCGGTTGGATTTTCACGGGCGTCTTTGACATGCACATGCGCGATGCGCCCCTGTAAGGCGTCAACAACATCCTCGACGGTTTCGCCTACACGATAGGGATGATGGCTATCCCAAAGAGCCGCGATACGGCTAGAGTTGACTGTTTGCAAGACGTTGGCGACACGACGGGCCGATGAAAATGCATCATGTGTTTCTAAAGCGACGGTTACAGAGAATTGTTCAATTTCATCAGCAACAGAACGCAGTGAGTCAGCAACCCATGCATTTACAACATCCTGAGACGGTTGTGATGAACTGTTTTGTTCATCCTTCCCACCGAAGACACGCAGAATAGGTACACGCGCTTTTTGTGCCAGTATAACCCAGTTTAATAAGTCGGCGATCTGTTTCGCCCGTACTTCGGGGTCGGCATGATTGAAGCTACATGAGGTATCGAGGGCGCATACATCGAGACCACTTGTCCGACAGGCAGTCACAGCGTCAATAACTTTTGCGGAATCGCGTACTGGGTCGATAATTTTGCCATCCAGGAGGCGCCATTCGATACCATCGTAGCCCATGTTGAGCGCGTTTTCTATGACTTGCTTGACAGACCAACGGGGGCACGCAAGCGTGCTAAACGCGAATTTCAAGATGCATCTCCTCTGATTATCTGCTGAGCAATGCTCTGAGCTTTGGTGCGCAGTTGGCGTATCTCGGTGACGGTCTCAAAGACGCTTTCGAGGATAGAGGCGTTGGTTTCGATGCCTGCATGAATAAGCCATGAGGCAGCATCACTACGCGTGGTGCGGATGCCAACTTCGACAAGGGCGTCGATTGCGCTCATATCTGAATCGTCGAGGCGACAGGTCACGACGTTGCTTTTGTTTTTGACAGTTTCTTTAGGCTGCTCTGTCCCTGACACGCGCTCGACGATAGCTTGTAGTACTCTTGAACGTATCCATTCAAGGGAAACGCCTAATCGTGCGATTACCTGCGGCCCTATGCCTTCGCCTTCACGAATGAGACCGAGCAGAAGATGCTCCGTGCCAACATAATGATCGTTTGAACTGCGCCAGCCTTCACTCACAGCGAGCGTTACGACAACTTGTGCGCGTGGTGTTAGTCCACGCTCTGTAGAGGGAAGCTGAGGTGTCGCTTTTCCAATGATAAATGTAACAGCCGCCCGTACCTTTTGCAGTTCTACTCCTGCCTCTTTCAATACACGAAAAGCGATACCCTCCTCTTCACGCAACAACCCAAGCAGAAGATGCTCTGTTCCTATATAATTGTGGTTGAACTGTGCGGCCTCTTCATCGGCGAAGGCCAGAGCGTGCTGTGCTTGCTCGGTGAAATTTGTGGAAAACGTTGCTACCTGCTGGAGGATTAATGGACTTTCTCGCTGCTGTTCATTGTTTTGCTCGATCATGAAGGATAATCTCCTTTCTTGTAACATGTATATCGTTTACAATTTACATATTACGAGAATACATAGTAGTAATGAAATTGTCAAGAGCATGTAACGTTCCCCATTTGTATTTCGTATCACTACTAATATTGCATATTGCAGAGTTGCACAATTCACACCTACGAAGGAAAAGATAAATGCCTATTGAAATAAAAGTTGGTCCACCTACGATCACAGCGAGTCAGGGTCGCACTTTTATGGTGACGACGCAGAGTGGCGAAATTCAAGCGAATACCGATCAGGGTGTTTACGCGCAGGATACACGCTTTGTCAGTTTTTATCGTCTCTACATCAATCGCACGCCACTATCAGTTATCAACTCAAGTCAACTCAGCTTCTATGCGACGCGGTTTCACTTAACCAATCGTGCTGTAGAGACGGATGGAGGCACCATTCCAGAACAAACCTTACGTATCACGGTCAATAGGGTGGTGAGTGAGGGTATTCACGAGGATATCGAGATCGCGAACTACACGGGCAAGAAGATAGCGTTTCTGCTGGAGTTGGGGATGCGCTCGGATTTCGCCGACCTGTTCGAGGTGAAATCAAAGCACATCGTGCAACGAGGCAAACAGGAATCTATTTGGAATGCGCAGGAAAAACAACTCCGTACTACCTATGATAACCAGGACTTTCACCGTGCGTTTGGCTATCGCCTTACATGCGATACGAGCGTAGGCTTCGCGAACGGTCGTATCTTCTTCGAGATCGAGCTAGAGCCAAATCAGCACTGGCACACGTGTGGTGATATGTTCCTGGAACATGGACAACAGATTAAGCAACCACCTCCCGGCTCGTGTACTCAAGAACGACAAGGAACTGCTTCTGCAGGGGCAACGCCTTCATCAGGGCAGGAGCCACGTAGCGACTTCGATGAACGACAAGCACGCTGGCAGGAGCGTTGTACGAGCCTCACGTCCTCGAATCATACTATCGAGAGAATGTATCAGCAGGCAGTTGAGGATATGGGAGCGTTGCGCATCTATGATATGGATGTATCCGACGAGGCATGGGTACCTGCCGCAGGTGTTCCATGGTTTGTGACACTCTTTGGGCGCGATAGTTTGACCGTCTCCTACCAGAATATGGCGGTTTCAGCAGGGTTCGCACGCGGTGCCCTCAAACGTTTGGCGGAATATCAGGCCACGGAGCGCGACGATTGGCGCGAGGCACAACCCGGCAAGATTATGCACGAAATTCGCTTTGGTGAACTTGCACACTTCCACAAAGCACCCTTCACTCCCTTTTATGGAACGGCAGATGCGACGATTCTCTACTTGATTGTGCTTTCCGAAGCCTATCGCTGGACAGGTGATGTTGAGTTACTGAAAGCCGCTCGTGAGGTGGCCGAAAAATGTCTCGACTGGATTGACCATTACGGCGATCTGGATGGCGATGGGTTTCAAGAATACAAAAGTTTTTCATCCTATCACTATGAAAATATTGGGTGGAAGGATGCTGGTGATGCGGTTGTGTATGCCGATGGCAGTCAGGTGAAGCAGCCAAAAGGTCTGTGCGAACTTCAAGGCTATGTGTACGATGCAAAAATACGTATGGTTGAGGTGTTTCAGGTACTCGGAGATGAAGTTCGCGCACAAGCATTGCAGCAACAGGCCGAGAACTTAAAGCGTGCCTTCAATGAACGCTTCTGGATAGAGGATGAAGGATGTATTGCCTTTGGCCTTGACCCTGACAAAAAGCAGATAACGTCGATTGCTTCCAACGCGGGACAGTGTTTATGGGGTGGCATTGTTGACCAGGATAAGGCCGAGCACACTGCTCAGCGACTGTTGCAGGAGGATATGTGGAGCGGTTGGGGCATTCGCACGCTTTCGAGCAACAACGCGGCGTATGATCCGTTTGCATATCAGCGTGGTTCGATCTGGCCTCAAGATAATGGCATTATCGCGGATGGCTTCAAACGCTATGGCTTAGCAGACGAGGCAAATCAAGTCATTCGAGCGATCTTCGATGCGACCGAGCGTTTCGATGCCTATCGACCGCCAGAGGTCTTCGCAGGTGTGCAACGTGAGAGCGGCGACTACGATTTCCCCATTTTGTATCCTGCAGGTGCCAATATTCCGCAGGCATGGGCAACGGGGAGTATCTTCCATATGATACGAACGATTCTTGGTTTGCGTGCCGATGCTCCCCACAAAAGGCTGTATGTTCGTCCCACACTGCCTGATTGGTTGCCAGATGTCGAACTGCATCAAATGCGCGTTGGACCCTGCGTACTCTCGCTACGTTTCTGGCGCGAAGGGAACACTTCTCGTTGGGAAGTTCGTGACATGCAAGCGGACAAAGGGACGGCACAAGAGGACTATATTCAGGTCGTGGATGATCCTGAAATGGGAAAATAGAGAATAGAATGGTAGCAGAACAACGAGTACAGACGAAAGAAACGCCCATATGGTGGAAAACGTTTCACTGGCCTGAATATGGGGCTGAACTGTTGGGAACAGGCTTTTTGATTTTTGTTGGCTTGAGCGCGGTAGTCTTCGATTTTGGCAAGGGCTTGCTCCCTTCTAGCTTAATACCGGATGTCAGTCTGCGACGACTCATCACTGGCTTAATTTTCGCTGGTAGTGGGTCGCTTGTCGCTATTTCGCCACTTGGCAAACTCAGTGGAGCGCATATCAATCCCTCCGTCTCGCTAGCGTTCTGGGCACAGGGCAAGATGAAGCATCTCGACTTGATCTGCTATATTATTTCACAGTTTCTCGGTGCGATTATCGGAGAGGTGTTGCTGATTCTTGTGTGGAGGAATTATGCTCATAGCGTGACCAACGGTATGACATTGCCGGGAGCGGGCTATCCGCTCTGGCTTGTATTTGTAGCCGAGATGAGTTTAACCTGCTTACTCGTCTTGCTGATTTTTCTCTTTGTCAGTAGTCATCGTCTGATGCGGTGGACGCCATTGATGAACTGGTTTGTGGTAGCAACAATGGTTTGGCTGGAGTCGCCCATCTCTGGTACTAGCCTCAATCCAGCACGTAGTATGGGTCCCGCGCTTCTCACGTGGCTTTGGACTTCGCAATGGCTCTATTGTGTTGCGCCGCCACTTGGTGGCTTGCTCGCGGTAGGGCTTTTTCGCTTGGTGACAATCGGAGAGCGTGATGTGTTAACAGGAAAGCTTTTTCACGCGCCACGTTATCGCAGCATCTTCAAAAATGTTCATGCTCCATCATGGCATCCAGAGGGAAAGCCGAAAAACAAGTTGATGCGTCCAATGATGCAAAAAGATAGTTCTTTGTAGGGACCGATTCATCGCGTCCTGTTGGCGATCATTTTGCCGACGCGGACGCGATGACGCGATTAACAAATTAACAGGATACGTCAAATGTAGGGGCCATAATTCATTACGCCCTCGTCACGCATCACAGGCCAAGGGCGTAATGAATTATGGCCCCTACATTCGTACCAAATTGTTAAAGTGCATCATTGCGTCCTGTTGGCGATCATTTGCCGACGCGGACGCGATGAATCGGTCCCTACTGATCGCTTTCCATGAGGTTGTACAAAAGACCTGCAACGGGCGCGGGTGACTCCACCTGTTGGGCTGTCTTTTGGAAGAGACCAAGATCCTTCAACCCTATCTTACTCACGTTGAAAGTCAGCGTTTTCTCGGCAATCATCTTGCCATAGCTCTGATAGATGGGAGCGGGAAACAACGTATGTGTCAACATGTCAACAACCGCTTGTGAATCGACTCCGTTTTTCTCGGCCATCGCGAGGGCTTCACTCAGAGAGCGTACTGCTGAACTAATCAGGAAGTTGCCAGCGATTTTGACAATGTTCGCGGAACCGACCTCTTCGCCAAAATCGAAGATGCCCTTTCCCCCCATTGCCTGCAGGAGTGGTCGGACGCGTTCTTTGGCTTGCTGCGAACCTGAAAAAGGAATCCAGAGTTGTTGGGCGACCGCGGCCTCAGGTCTTCCAAAGATGGGTGCATCGACATAGGCACTGCCATGTTGAGCATGCAGGGCCGCAAGTTTCTTCGCCGTTTCAGGCAACACTGTGCTCATCGAAAGATGAATACCATTCGGTCCCAGTCGCTCTAAAAAACCGTCGCTCATGACGATGCTTTCCAAAGCTGCATCATCCCACACAATAGTTGCGATAATCCCTCCGGTTGTCACTGCATCAACGGGTTGGCTTGCCAGTTGTGCGCCATGGGCAACCAGAGAGTCTGCTTTACTCGCGGTACGGTTGTACACCCGGAAAGAATGTCCGGCATTGAGGAGATTGGTAGCCATTGGTAGACCCAGGTTTCCGAGTCCGATAAATCCAATTGTTTCATTCATGTTGATCTCTCCTTCTGAATGTGCTGCTTTATCAAACATAACGTTTGCGTCATGTTTTGGACAAAAAAGCCTAATGATGTTCTGTTTCCTCAATCCAGCGCTCGAAGCGTTCGATATGGGCCTGGAGATCAGCACGAAATTGTTGCAACGCACTGATCTTGTGGTCCGTCTCAGCAAGATGTTGGCGCAGGATGGCAAGGACTTTCTTTTTTGGTTGTCTTCCACTGGGGTCAGTGAAATACAGGTCAATAACGTCACGTATTTCATCCAGGCTGAGTCCAAGCTTCTTTAACTGGTCAATTTTGCGCAGACGAGCTAGCGTCTCTTCTGTGTAATAGTGCTGACCGTGACCTTCACGCTCACCCGGCGGGAGCAGTCCAATGCTCTCGTAATAGCGAACGGTGCGCGGAGTTACCTCAGCTCGTTCCGTCAAATCACCTATGCGCATGCGGTCATTCATTGCTCACTCCAAATGTTACGTGTACGTCATGTTGATAGAATATCATCTTTCGTGTTGCATTGTCAAGGACTTGAAGTTGCCTGTCAGGGTGATTTAAAAGTCGTTGAAATCACCCTGGAGTTGCCTAGAGCCTAGTTGACTAAGCATTTTCGATATGCTATCATCACTCTATATAGGATACAAGTTATTTTCTTTGGCGCATGCTTCCTCGCGCCATTAGTTCGGAAAAGAGGTGTAGAGATGACTAGAAGCGCACTCCGCGCAACATCGATACCCAGCGTGAAGGTATGGAGTTGCATCGAGGATGTCCAGGAGACGTAGAAGCTGAGATATCATTTCGCGTCAAACTGTTCCCGATCACTAGAAAACGCATCCTCTTTTCAATCATCATAGGCCACATCTCACCGATATGGCCTTGTCTTCCACCTCACTTCCTCTCATGTTGGTGTTCCCTGTCGCGCATTCTCACCATTGACTCCGCTCATGTGTTTTTGATGATGCGGATTAAAATGTTTGTGCCATTTGCGCTTTTTTGAGCACTACCATGAGGAGCATTCCTTTGCTTTCAACCAATTCGACCACGAAAAAGTCATCAGGTATGCCAGCGACAAATAATCTTCCCATAGCAAAAGCTGGCTCTGCATCCAGCACGACTGCGCGTTCACGCGGCAAGAAATTCTTATCGTACTACAAACCTTACGCTGGCTTGTTTCTTGCGGACATGGGCTGTGCGCTTATTGTATCCGCGGTTTTGTTGCTACTCCCGTTATGCGCGAGATACGTCACCAATACCCTCTTAGAAGGCACTATGCCTTATGCACTCGACCACATCTATC
Source organism: uncultured Ktedonobacteraceae bacterium (assembly GCA_964248005.1). GTDB lineage: Bacteria > Chloroflexota > Ktedonobacteria > Ktedonobacterales > Ktedonobacteraceae > JBBQVS01. The sequence goes on from CAXTWV010000066.1 coordinate 14,671, forward strand.
TGATGGGTGTGCTGATGCTGGTGCTCGTTGGTATCCATACCCTGTGTAACATATTCATCGACTTTCAGGGGCATATGATGGGTGCTAAGATGGAAAGCGACATGCGTAGCGAATTATTCGAGCATTTGCAAAAGCTCTCGTTTCGCTTTTATGATGAACAAAGAACAGGCCAATTGATGACCCGGATTACCAACGATACATTCGCGATGTCCGAGTTATATCATCATGGCCCTGAAGATATCGTCGTCACCTCTTTGACGGTCATCGGTGCTTTCATTATCTTGATAAGGGTCAATGTCGCGCTTACCTTGATCGTCTTTCTCTTTTTGCCAGTGATGGCTGTGTACGCACTGTATTTCAATAAAAAGATGAATAGAGCGTTACTCAGCAGCAAAGATAGAATTGGCGATATCAATGCACAGGTTGAAGATACGCTTGCAGGTATCAGAGTGGTAAAATCATTTACCAACGAAGATGTTGAAAAAAGTAAGTTCGCCTACGCAAACGCGCGTTTTGTCGCCAGCCGCAGAGATGGCTATAAAAGTGAGGCGTACTTTTCCGGCGGCTTGATTGCATTCACACAATTCATTACCATCGCCGTTATTATCTTTGGCGGCGTTGCTATCGTTCATGCTTCTCTGAATGTAGCCGATTTAGTCACCTATCTCTTGTGTATCAGTATCCTCATTGATCCCATTCAGAAATTAGTCAATTTTGGCAGACTCTATCAGGAAGGAATTACCGGATTTCACCGCTTTATGGAGATTATGGAGGTGGAACCTGACCTACAAGACTCAGCAGACGCGATTGACCTGACACAGGTTCAGGGTCATGTGGAGTTTCAAGATGTCAGCTTCAAGTATAAGGAAGAACATAATTATGTCGTGAAGAATCTCTCGCTGGAGATACAGGCCGGAGAATACGTTGCCTTAGTCGGAGCTTCTGGCGTTGGCAAAACAACGCTCTGCTCGTTAATTCCGCGTTTCTACGAAGTCAATGCAGGAAAAATACTGCTGGATAGACAGGATATCCGCGATGTTACCTTGCGCTCATTACGAAGGAATATCGGCATTGTTCAGCAAGATGTCTACTTGTTTGCTGGAACCGTCGCGGACAATATTCGCTACGGAAAACTTGACGCCAGCAGACAAGAAGTTATTGACGCGGCTACACAGGCACACGCGCATGATTTTATCATGGCGTTACCTGATGGCTATGATACAGATATCGGTCAACGTGGCGTAAGACTTTCAGGTGGTCAAAAACAACGGCTGAGTATCGCGCGTGTCTTTCTCAAAAATCCTCCGGTGATCATTTTTGATGAAGCGACGAGCGCATTGGATAATGAAAGTGAAAGGGCCGTGCAGGATTCGCTGGAGAAGTTAGCGGACAACCGCACAACACTCGTTATCGCCCATCGTTTATCAACTATCCGCAATGCCCGGCGAATAGTGGTGTTATCTGACACCGGAATAGGTGAACAGGGGACACACGCGGAGTTACTCGCATTGAATGGTATCTATGCGAACCTGTACAACATGCAATCAAAAATATGAGAACAGATTATGCAGATTAACATGCTGAGTTGGGGGGGGGGTATGGCCCCCCCCAAAGCAAATTTATAATGATGTTTTTGTTTATAACCCA
>CAXTWV010000066.1:16327-18198 GCA_964248005.1 uncultured Ktedonobacteraceae bacterium
AACATAACTCCCCATCACACTCGGGGGGTGGCGCCCCACAACCCCCCCCCCAACTCAGCATTTTAATCTGCATAATCTGGATGATTTCGTTAAGCACCATGAAAATGGCGTTCTGCACTCATACGGCTGACGCGTTTATGTGCTTCAGACGCAGGTTCGTAGCTTGACCAATCTATGGCAAGGCCACGTTCGGTGATGATTTCTGCCGCGAGATCGGGCGGGAAGCCTTTTTCCGCGTGCAGCTCGAAGAGGGCCGAACCTTGAATGTGTCCGTGTTCGTCAGGCTCTAACTGCGCAAGGTATTTTAAGCCGAGGGTCAGGACTCGCTCGAAACGGGTTTCCTCGTCCGTGATGATGCGAACTAGCGTAGGGATGCGTGTATGCTCTTCGGGTGTGAGCAATGTACCATGTGCCTGTGCTAGCGGCACGACCAATTCGCTCAAGAATGGCTTGTCGATGCCAAGCAACCGTCCCTGTCGTGCCGCACGACGAATGAGGCTGCGTACTACAGAAGCACGTCCATCGCGTCCAGGTTCTACACCCGCTAAGCCTGCCAGGAGTGCCGCACGGATATGGTCCACGATTCTTCTTCGCGCTCGTAGCTCTTGCGCACTATCGTCTATGCTGCCGAGCGGCGCGAAGTCTTGTAGACGTGAGTTCGCGGGTTGAAACAGGTCAATCGAGAAGACCGATTCGGTGTCTTGCAGAACCGACGCGGTACGTTCAAGACCCATCCCCGTGTCGATGTTGCATTGTGGCAAAGGTTCAAGGTGTCCATCCGAGAAACGTTCGTATTCCATAAACACGAGGTTCCATATTTCCAGGAAACGATCACATGCACATCCTGGTTGGCACGTGGGTTGCCCGCAACCATAGGCAATGCCACGATCCACAAAGATTTCTGAGTTGGGTCCACAAGGGCCGGAACCGCCACCCATTGTCCAAAAGTTGTCATCAATGTCTAACGGTACAATGCGCTCCCGTGGGATGCCAACACGCAACCAACTCTCTATCGCGTCTTCATCCAACGGGAGGTGTAATTGCTCATCGCCTGAGAATACTGTTACCCACAGTGTCTTCAGGTCAAGTTCAAAGTGGTGTAGCAGCAGGTCGAGCGCCATGTCAATCGCTTCATGCTTGCCATAATCGCCTATGGACCAGTTGCCTAGCATAAAAAAACTGGAATTTTTGCGTGCGTTGGTACCTACCGCGTCAATGTCGTCACTACGAAGACAGCGTTGTAGCGAGGTGAGACGTGGCGATGGCGGAGTTTGTTGACCCCGTAGATAGGGAAGCAGAGGTTGCATACCCGCGATAATGAATGAGGTGCTGTTTCCAGGTATGACAAGCCGGCTACCTGCGAGTTCAAGATGGTTACGATTCCGAAAGAATGAGAGGTAACGTTCGACAATTTCGCTTGATGAAAGATGATTGGTCATGATGTTCTCCTTTTGTACAAATGTGTAATGAGCACACAAAAAGCCCGTCCTATCTATCCGTGGCGGGTGCAATAATTACACCTTTACGGAGGGACAGGACGGGCTGAAAATGCGTTTTGTTATGGCCCGTGGTACCACCTGATTTGGAAATGGAGCGTGTCAAAAGACGCCGACATTTCCCACTCATCAGGCACGGAACGACTTGTTGTGCGTTCGATGCCTTGCCCTATGGTAACGGAGGGCTTCCGGCAAGAATTAGTGACTCTCTTATGAAAGAAGTGTTCGTTCCGCATCGCGGTCCACGAGTATATAGGTTTGGACCAGAGGGGGGCATTTCATGTGATAGCAGGTGTCGGACTCGCACCGTCTCCGACTCGCTGCTGTCTGCTATCAGTATGTATTCGTCCCTCGTAACGATTTGTGCTATGCGAT
>CAXTWV010000067.1:0-18160 GCA_964248005.1 uncultured Ktedonobacteraceae bacterium
ATACTGTATCGCTTCCGCCACGTGGTTTGCCGCTATCGTCTCGCTCTCAGCCAAATCCGCAATACTTCTTGCTAGTTTGAGTACACGATGAAACGCTCTCGCCGACAGATGCAATTGTTGCATTGCTGCCTTGAGCAGTTTTTCTGCCGAAGTATCCACCTGACAAAAATCTCGTACCTCGGCAGGTCCCATTTCGGCATTGCAGGTCAGTTTTGTTCCTGTGAAACGCAGTAGTTGGCGTTCGCGTGCGGCCTGCACTCGTGCGCGTATTGTCGCCGAGTCTTCGACCTTGCGTTTGTCGGCAAGCTTCTCATAATCGACGCGCGGCACCTCGACGTGAATGTCTATTCGGTCGAGCAAGGGACCACTAATGCGCTTCTGGTAACGCGTAATAGCCGTCACAGAACAGGTGCATTCGCGTACTGGGTCCCCGTAATAGCCACATGGACATGGATTCATCGAGGCTACAAGCATAAAATTCGCGGGATAGGTAATCGTGCCTTGCGCACGCGAAATCGTCACAACCTTATCTTCGAGCGGCTGACGCAGGACCTCTAACACGTTTTGTCCAAACTCTGGTAGTTCGTCGAGGAACAATACACCGCGATGGGCCAAACTGATCTCACCAGGACGTGGAATGCGTCCTCCTCCTACTAAGCCCGCATGACTCGTGGTGTGGTGTGGTGAACGAAATGGACGTTGCAGAATCAATGGTACATCGGAGGGCAACATACCACTGACACTATAAATCTTTGTCACGTCCAATGCTTCTTGAATGAGCATACGCGGCAGAATCGAAGGCGTGGTACGGGCCAACAACGTTTTCCCAGAACCAGGAGGTCCACTCATCAAAATGTTATGTCCACCACTTGCAGCCACTTCTAAAGCACGCTTGACATGCTCTTGCCCACGCACAGACGACATGTCTTGCAGATACAATGCCTCTTTTGCGTTGTCTAAAATATGTGGGTCGCGTATATATGGTTCTATCTGCTTAATACCGTTGAGGTGTGCAACAAGTTGCCCCAAGGTCTCAACTGGATAGACCGTGACGCCTTCGATTAATGTGGCCTCAACCGCGTCAACGGCTGGCACAAACACAGCCTTGACGTGTTTTTCGCGTGCCAGTGCCACCATTGGCAAAATACCATTTGTATGCCGTAATGCACCATCAAGCGAAAGCTCACCAAGAAAGAGGGCGTTTGTTAATTCTTCGTTCGGATTGATTTGACCAGATGCAAAAAGTATTCCTGCCGCGATAGGAAGGTCATACGCAGGACCTTCTTTCCGCAAATCCGCGGGGGCGAGGTTGACGGTGATATGTTTGTAGGGGAAAAGACATCCGCTATTTTTTATCGCGGCCTTGACGCGTTCCTTCGCCTCATTTACGGCAGCATCGGGCAGTCCAACGATTACAAATGCTGCGAGGCCATTCGCTATGTCAACCTCAACCTCTACCAGCGCACCATCCAGACCAATAATCGCGCAACTTCGTGCCATTGCCAGCATAAACTCCATGCCTCCTCAACAATAATTTCAAAGGCATTATGCATGAATGACAGCGAAAATGCAAGTCTATAGCTAGAATGTTTCTACTAGAAGTGAGTGCTTGTTGGTAACACGATCACCTCTTGACCGGATTTTAGGGGCGTATCCATACCATTGGGGCCACTAATGACTTCATTGCTCACAAATATTTTGACATGCTCACGAAGAAACCCCTGCTCCGTACACAAACGCTCCCATACGGAGAAGTGTTGCTCCTTCAATGCTGCTAATAGTTCTGCTACAGTGTTTGCACTCAGTACAATTTGACTTTTCCCGCCACTATAAGCACTCAAGGTCGAGGGGAGACGCAAGGTAACAGATGCCTTTTCGTCAATATCCATAGTTCTTATTTATCCTCATGTCGCATTTCAAACGTTCAATTCGTCTTGTACCATGATGTGTACACGATGCCACGCATTATTCATATACCCTTTGAAGTTCCATACCTGCTCAATCGCTTCTGGTTGGGTATGTTGTAACACGTCCCATACTCGCACAATCAATTCACACGGACCCATCGGAAGTTCAAGCAGAATTTCCCAAAAGCACCATGACCACGCTTGTTGCTCAAGCAGAGTTGCACCTATCCAACTTCTTCCTTCGTCATAGGAGAGTTCGATACGTTCGATAGGAACTTCATGTTGACTGACAGCATAGCCTTGTACAAGCATGTTTCCAGCCTGACAGATGGCACCTTCTGTTGGCTGGCAAATAACAGCGTTGAGTGGAAGTTCACCTAACATTTCGCCATTATTCCAATCAACGTTATGGGAACCAATATGTGGGGGAAAAAGTTTATACGCATGGGCCTGAAAATAATTTGTTGAGGGCGACTTTTGCACATGTATATTGCTCAGCCATTTTACACTTCGCGCACCAATATACCCTGGCACAATGACACGTAGTGGAAAACCATGTGTAGCGGGGAGCGTTTCGCCATTCATTTCATAGGCCAACAGTACATCAGCAACCTTTTCCAATGGGATAGAGCCGCCAAAGCCAACCTGCTCTCCATGCCGCCACACCTCATCTAGCCCCTTAAACGCGATATGACGTGCTTCATCTTGCACGCCTGCCTCATCGAGAACTGTTGATAATGGCACACCACGCCATTTCGCGTTTCCAATGGGATCAGCACCCCACGGTAGTTCACCAGGGATAGGTTTTACCTGGGCCATTTCAGTGCGTCGAATGCCAGCACATTGCAGTAAAGCAACTTCTGTCGTAGAGGGCATTGCTTTCAGGTCTGCTAACGATAGCTCCAGAGGTCGCTCGACCATCCCTGTAACAGAAAGGCAATAGGTAGCTGTATCTACAACGGGAATAGTGCCATGATTACGCACAAAAAAGTATTCTTGTGGTGTCACATATGCTTGACGCAGTGCAGAAAGCGGTGGACCAGCATTCAAAGGGTTATCTTGGTGTATCACCATCGTTGGGTGCTTGTGCAATGGTTCCATCTGTCACCTTTTTAGCAATTGGCAAATTTTACCGATTATAGCACGTTCATCTCATTCCCGAAAGCCTCTCTTTACGACTTAGAGATATAGCTTCTGACCGATTCTACGGCATCGCTTACTGAATGTGCAATGATAGCCCCCTGTTGCACTAGTTCACCAACTAACTTTATAGCTTCACCGCCTGTGTAATCACGGGCAGCCATTCCTGTACGTTGCACGTCGCTATCATCCGTCTCTATTACTGTATTGGAAGCACATACCGTTGCGTCAGGAGATGCTAACAACACAACTGGTAGCCCACGTTTCGTCGCATCAACCGCTTCTCGTAACAGTGCTATATTGCCTGGGCCAACAGGCGTTGGACAAACAATCAGTAAAGAAACCTGTGCAAGACTGCTACGCATTTGTTCTAATGAAGTCTGCGATAGAGGTGCGTATGGCTGTTCCACAATCACGTGTTCCGCCAAACGCAACGCGAGCGTATAGTCACTATCGCCAATGTTGAGTGGACCAATACTAAATGGAATATGTTCATCAGCCAACGCACGCATCATCACTTCGCCAGAACCACCACCGGCGATGAGATGTACAAGTGCTTGTTGCTTATTAGAAACATCATCTTCTACATTATCAGGAGGCAATACGCTTAGATATTTTGCACCCCGTAGAATACCTACACGCACATCGACGCCATATACGCGACTGAGCAAGCCTGGCTCTAGCACTTCCGCAGGGCCAGCATCGGCGACGATACCTCGTTGAAAGAGTAACAGACGTGGAAAGTAGCGTGAAGCCAGATTGAGATCATGCATCGCGGCGATAACGGTTACACCACGCTCTATATTCAACCGTTGCACAAGTTCGAGCGTCTCAATCTGGTATTTAATATCAAGATGCGAGGTCGGCTCATCGAGCAATAATAGTGAAGGTTCTTGCGCCAAGGCCATCGCAATCATCACGCGTTGACGCTCACCACCACTCAGTTCATTAAAGATGCGATTCGCAAAAGGTGCTACACCCGCAGCCTGTAATGCATCTTCAACAATTGCCGAATCGTGTGTGGTTCTTTCACCCAAGAATGGTCTTACAAATGGTGTGCGTCCAAGACTCACCATTTGTTCCACAGTAAATGCAAAGGGAATATGTAACTCTTGTGGCACAACCGCGATACGTTGTGCCGCGCCCCTTCTTCCCCACTGCTGTAGTGTTCGTCCCTCTAGCAACACCTTACCTTGCTGCGGTGAAAACAAACCACTCACTAAGCGTAATAATGTTGTTTTACCAGAGCCATTTGGACCAAGCAGACCAACCATCTCACCCTTCTGTACGTGTAACGAAACGTCATACAGAAGCGGTTTATCACCATAGCCAAAGGTGATATGTTGTACATCTAAAAGCAAAGGAGTATCTTGCTCTCTTCCGCGAAACGATTGCGGCTTTACCATGTGTAGTCTCGCTTACTACGCCGTAACAAAAACAAGAAAAAAGGTGCCCCAACGAACGCAGTAAAGATGCCGACAGGAAGTATCGTACCAGGAATGAGGACACGCGCCAAAAGATCGGCTAACGTGAGAAAAATAGCACCGCTCAAGGCCGTCGTAGGTAATAAAAAACGGTGCTTTGGTCCCAACACAAGGCGCATTACATGCGGCGTCACCAACCCAACAAAGCCGATTAAACCACTAATAGAGACAGCCGCAGCCGTCAACAGCGAGGCCACAATCACCACAGCAAATTTATACCACTCAACATGCAACCCTAAATGGGATGCACTCTCCTCACCAAGGGCAAACACATCGAGAGTACTCGCGAGGCTTAGTGAGAGAAGTACACCAACAAGCGTAATTCCTCCCACAATCAACACTGGTCCCCAACCAGTTACCTCTACTCCACCTGAAAGCCAGTTGAACAACGACTGCACCGTAAATTGTGAATGTGGTACAAGTGTTAATATTAACGTTTGAAAGGCAATCAAGACCGCATTCACCACAACTCCCGCCAGCAATAATGTTACGACAGGAGTACGTCCATCAGTGCGAGCAATCGCGTATACTAGCAGCACAGTTCCAATTGCCCCAATAAACGCGAGTATTGGTGTCAGCGAAAAGAGCGAACCACCATATAATGTATCGAACGGCAAGACGAAGGCGATGGAAGCACCCAGAGCTGCACCTGATGATGTGCCTATCAGAAAAGGGTCTGCAAGAGGATTGCGTAACACTCCCTGAAAAAGTGTGCCCGCAACAGCGAGTGCCGCGCCTACCAGTGCCGCACCCACGACTCCAGGGAGCCGTAATTGCCAGATAATCACTTCTACTGATGGGTCCCACGAATGCGCAAAATGGAAAAGCTGTGTTCCATTGAGTATCACCTGCACAATTATACTAAGAGGAATAGCAGTCGAGCCAAAGCTGACTGCAATAAGCATGACTACAAGAAGAACACTACTTAAAAGCAGTGCCATAAGTTGAGCTGAGAAGAAACGCCGTTTTTCTGTTTGCATAAGTCTCTCTTCCTTTGACGCGAAGGAATACGACTATCCATTGGGCAGGTCTCCTGACTCATGACTTATGCCTGTTACGGACGGTCAATCACAGTAGCGCGACTGCGTTGGATTTGCACCAACTTCCCTATTCTATCAAGGCATCTCACCTCGATCACCCAATGAAAATACTATCGCTATGCTCTGTAGTATAGGGGGCACATGAAATGATGTCAAACTTCACTGTCCTTATGAACAGTTGACAAGACGCATAGTGAAGACGATACTACATAGCAAGACAGGTTTATCATAAAGGATATATAGTAGCATGGCAATTGAAAAAGATTTCTTCCGACAGGTTATGGGGCAATTCGCAACAGGGGTAACGGTCGTTACCACTAACAATAAAGGCACTATTAGCGGCTTAACGGTCAATGCATTTTGTTCTGTTTCACTCGACCCGCCATTAGTACTCGTCTGTGTAGATTTAAATAGTAATACACTCCCACTTATGCGTGAGAGCAAAAATTTCGCGGTCAATATATTGACGAATGAGCAAGAATATCTTTCGCGCTGTTTCGCCACTCCTTCAATAGAACGCTATGAAAATTTTTGTCACGCGGAATATGCAACTGCCGCGACAGGTGCCCCTATTCTTACAGGCGCACTCGCGTTTGTCGATGCTCGCGTTGTAGCGGAATATCCAGGTGGAGATCACGTCATCTTTCTTGGGCAGGTCGAAGCTATCGGCACACCAAGCGACGTAGAGTTCGCGCAAGATACACAGCCAACACAAAGCACTGTTGTCCTCGGTGAAGCACATGGAGAAGAGACAGAACCACTCGGCTACTATCGTGGTCAGTATCGTCACTTCACCTCGACCTATCAAGAACCTAGTCTGGATACGACAACTCAGTATGAAAAAGTCCCTGACTAGTGAATCCACAGGCGACAGAGAGCAAGAGATCATAATACTTCAACAACGTATCCGCTCCTGTCGCCTGTGCCAGGAACATGGCTATATTCCTATCGCTCATCCCATCGTTAGTGGACGCGCTAGCGACCGTATTCTCGTTATTGGGCAAGCTCCTGGTCATCGCTCCATCACAAATAATAAGCCGTTTAGTGGCCCTGGTGGACGCGTGCTACAAAAGTGGCTTGAGCAATCAGGCTTTCCTCCTGGCTACCTACATGAACATACCTACCTCAGTTCGCTGACACGTTGTGACCCAGGTAAAAATCCGCGTGGTGATGGCGACCGACGACCATCACCACCAGAAATCGCACTATGTCGTCCCTATCTCGAAGCCGAGTTTCGACTTATCAATCCGAAGATTGTGCTTCTCGTAGGCACAATGGCAATCGAAGCTTTCTTCGGCAAGATACGGTTGGAAGATGTTATCGGCACATATAAAGAGCGAGATGGCATGTTGCTTTTACCCTTGCCGCATCCATCAGGCGTGAGTCGCTGGATGAATGAAACAGCACACCAGGAATTACATCTAAGAGCACTAGCTCTGCTTACAGAATGGCGAGTTATATATAATTTGTAGATGGATTCCTATCCGGTAGAACCGTATTAACTTACAATGCTACTATGTAAAAAGCATCCTATACAAGTATTGGCTTTGTGAGTGCTTTATGGTAGTATCAATTCAGAAAGGAGGGCATACAAAAATGTCTTTAGAACAGATTGCTGAATCCTATCGACGCATTAGCGACGAGATTACTCATGCACTACCTGCTGATTGGCAAAGAGCATGGGTACAGGTTGAACATGATGACTATAGTTGTTCTGTGGCCTGCTTCGCTAGCGGCCTAGACACCTCTATAGAACCACGCTTCATAGATATGCCGAACAGTCTCTTCAAAGCATTTAGGCAACTACGACAGGAATGTAGAGAGACCACAAATGGTGCATGGAGTACGGCGACAGTGATACTTGAACCTGAAAAATTTAGAATCGAATTTGGATATGATCCTGTACCTATTGAGGGAGAGCTTGAACGGCGGCGAACTTGGAAGAAGAAATATTTGCCGTAGCAAATTAAAAAAGGAATTTTTCAGCTTAACATCGAAACGTCCTTGATGATATACTATTTGCTCGCGACTCCGAACGAAACTATACTTTGAGAGGCAGGTGGCTTCCTTGTCAGCTAATCCAGAAAAATCGCGCTATAGCTTTGAGCAGTACATGACATTGTTGCACAGTAGGGAGCAACGACTAGAGTATGATCATGGAGATATCTATGCGCTGGCAGGGAGCAGTGCGAATCATGCTAAGATATCTATGAATATGGGGCGAGCCTTAGATGATGCATTAGGAGAAAACACAACGTGTGAGGCATATGTGGCAGACCGAGTTGTACGTCTCACTCCTGAAATCACGGTGCTGCCAGATGTCGTCATAACCTGTGATCCAGAAGATCAAGGGAATGCTTTTTTCCTAAGCTCGCCACATCTTGTCGTTGAGGTGCTCTCAAAAAGCACCGAGGCAAGGGATCGAACTTATAAGTTACTGCGTTATCAAGCCAAGCAAAGCATTCAGGAAATCGTGTTCATCAGCCAATACATGCAACATGTTGAAATGATTACTCGCACCTCTTCGGATTGGGTATATCAGGAATATGGACACGACGAAAGCTTCACTCTTGCTAGCTTGAACGTTACTATTCATGTGGCTGACATTTACCACCGCCTGTCCATTCCCTATCAAAAACGTACAGTCATGTCTCTTGAGATAGTCGAGTCAGTCGATGAGTTAGAAGATAACTAAACTCCACTCGAAAAAACGTTAAGCTATTGGATTACATCATTTTTCGTAGGATACACCGCCTCGTTCGCACGTTTGTGCATATCATACTCATGCACGCCCTTTTTCAATGTGCCGAGTGCTAGTGTCGCGCAGGTTGGACGTGTCATCACAAGCTCGCGTCCGAGTTGCTCCACGAGGTCCTCAAAGCTTGTATTCTCAATCTCTTCTGCTGTCATACCCTCAACCATCTCGGTTACATATGACGCTGCCGCGCGACTGATTGTACAGCCCTCGCCTTCCCAGTTGACCGCCTCTACCTTGCCATCCTCGCCAAAGCGAGCATACATCGTAATCACGTCGGCGCAACCAGGATTGCCACCACTTAGACTCACGTCCGCGTGCTCTAACGGACCGTTGTTACGCGGGTTTTCATAATGATCCATCAAAAAATCTATTGCTTCTTGTCTATTCATATTCTATATTCCTCACTGATTGTAGGGGTCTAATTCCATTACACCCTGTTGGCATTTGATACTGTTTGATATCATTGACCTGCGTTTCAATGTCCTGCAACAATTGTCAAACGCCAACAGGGTGTAATGGAATTAGACCCCTACACCCGTTTCATACCCTAATTAGCTACCAAACATATTTAATTATGGCCCTATTTTTCGATGGGAGCACGAACGATGTTGCCCCATTCGGTCCAGGAACCGTCGTAGTTGCGAACACGTGGGAAACCAAGCAGTTCGGTCAACACAAACCATGTGTGGGCAGAACGCTCACCGATGCGGCAGTACGAAATCACTTCCTTGTCAGGTGTAATATCCTTGCCACCGTAAATTTGGCGTAGTTCTTCCGCTGACTTGAATGTGCCATCAGCGTTAGCAGCCGTTGCCCACGGAATGTTCTTCGCACCTGGGATATGTCCACCACGCTGCGCACCCTCTTGTGGATAGTTGACCATGTGCAACAATTCACCACTAAACTCTTGTGGCGAACGCACATCAATCAAACGACGTGATGGATTCTTCAATCCATTTAACACTTCATCACGAAATGCGCGGATTGACTCATCAATGGGCTGTGCATGATAGTTCGTCTGCTCAAAATGTGGCACTTCTTTTGTGTACTCGCGCTTTTCAGCTTCCCACTTGGCACGTCCACCATTCATGATCTTCAAGCTTTTATGTCCATACATGCTGAAGAGCCAGAAGGCATAGCAAGCATACCAGTTGTTTTTATCACCATAGAGGACAATGGTTGTATCATTGGTCACTCCATAATTGTCCATGAGTTGCTCAAATCCGTGCTGGTTGATGAAGTCTCTATTGGTACGGTCCTGCACATCCACATGCCAGTCAAGTTTGACTGAACCTGGGATATGACCAACTTCATACAGGAGTACATCCTCATCAGCTTCTATCAAACGTACAGTTGAATCGGAAAGATGATCTGCAACCCATGAAGTCTCTACCAACACTTCTGGATGTGCATACCCTGCGGCTGAACTCTGACCCGATGGTGCTGTTTCTGTTCCAGACATTGCTACATTCCTCTCACATTAGATATTGTCGCTTACCTCGACACTCCTTCCAAAGAGGAGCATCAGTGGCAAATATGGTCAACGTTATTGTTGTATTGTCTATTTTATATTCTACCCCACAGGTCGGATTTAGACAAGCTATACATATTCTTATAAGTTATTAAACCAACGTTTTATTCTTACTCTTGCTCAATGCAAGCAACCGCTCACTCAAACCTGTATTGCGTAAGGCGACGCGATCATTGCGGACAGCCATCTCTAGCGCATATGGTTGTCCGACTAGCACACAAAAGCGTTTCGCTCGCGTAATCGCGGTGTATAACAGGTTACGCTGTAATAACATACGATGCTGCACGACAAGTGGCACAATAATCGCAGGATATTCGCTGCCCTGACTCTTATGAATGGTGGTCGCATAGGCAAGCGTCAATTCATCCAATTCATGAAACTCATAGCTGACATATAGTGGTCCAGCTTCCTCCACAAATTCGACTTTGACCGTTGCATTCTCCCTATTAATGACGCGTATCCACCCCACGTCACCATTAAATACGCCTTTATCGTAATTGTTACGTATCTGCATCACCTTATCACCGACACGCAACGTGTTTCCGCCCCACTCTACCTGCGCGATTGCAGAAGGATTGAGATGCGCTTGTAACTCCTCGTTCAGACTCATCACCCCCACGGGGCCTTTATACATCGGGGCCAGCACCTGGATATCAGTCATTGGATTAAAATGATAGCGTGCTGGTAGACGACGTTGTACAAGGTCCAGAATTAACTTCTGCGCCCGTATCGGGTCCTCTTCCGCCATAAAAAAGAAGTCGCTGGTGGCCTCAATTTTTGTGTTTGGCATCTCTCCCGCGTTGATGCGGTGCGCATTGACAATAATCTTGCTCTGTTGTGCCTGACGAAACAGTTCTGTCAAGCGTACCGTTGGAATAGCCTCACTGCGTAACAGATCACGCAATACATTCCCCGGTCCAACCGAGGGCAACTGGTCGGCGTCACCGACGAGCAACAGGTGAGCATCCTTCGGCAACGCCTTCAAGAGGTTGTAAAAGAGCAGAATATCGACCATCGAGAACTCATCGACAATCACAAACTGATATGGCAACGGATTCGCTTCATTGCGTTGATAGGTGTTATCGTGCGGAGCGTATTCAAGCAAGCGGTGGAGTGTCTTTGCCTCAAAGCCTGTTGCCTCTGCCAGTCGCTTGGCTGCTCTACCTGTGGGAGCCGCCATCGCTACCTCAACCTTGCGTTGTCGTAGCAGCATTAGTAATGCACGAATAGAGGTTGACTTACCCGTTCCTGGTCCACCTGTGAGAATACTAACTTTTTGTGCATAGGCCATCTGCACCGCCTCACGTTGTCTGTCAGTCAAATGCATATTGCGCTTCTGCTTAAGTAGGGTAAAAACGGTGTCCCATTGACGCTGTGTTGTCAGTGGTAAGACACTCGCCTCGCGCATCAAGTGACGCAGAATACGCACACAACCGTTTTCCGCATGCCAGAAGGGACCAAAGTAAATATGGTTTTGTGGCTTCTGTTCCTCAACCTCATACCACGTATCATCGGGGATGTCATCATGTACAGATTGCGATGTGACTTGAGATATACTGACAACAGGCAAGGCTAGAACAGAATTCTCAACAAATATCTCACCTTCTCTTCGCAATTGCTCGATGCCAGCAGGCAAGGCTTCTTGCGGAACTTTCAGGATGTCAGAGGCGCGATGCAGCAAATCGTTCTCGAATAAGAAGCAATGACCATCGTCGTTCGCGGCCTGTGCCAGCACGTATTTGATGCCGGTCGCCAATCGTGGCACGCTATCAAACGGCAAGCCTAGTTTCACCGCGATTTCGTCGGCGGTACGGAAACCAATGCCCTGCACGTCACGTTCCAACTGATACGGATTCTCACGGATGACTTTAATCGATTCTTTGCCATACTGCTTGTAGACGCGTGTCGCGACGTTAATTGACACCTCATGCGTTTGTAAGAACAGGTGTAATTCTTTGATCTCGCTCTGTTCCGACCACGCCTTCGTAATCTCGTCACGGTCTTTTGTACCAATACCTTTGACCTCGCTCAAGCGTTCTGGCTGTTGCTCGATGATCGCTAGTGTCTGCTCACCAAAATGGTCAACAATCAATTTTGCCTTTTTCGGACCAATGCCCTTAATCAAGCCAGAGCTAAGATAGCGTGTCATGCCTTCGGTAGAGGCTGGCAGACGTTGCACATAGGTCGCAACATGCAATTGACGCCCATACTTGGGGTCATTCTCCCATTCGCCCTCAACTGACAATAGCTCGCCCACATGAATGCCAGGGAGCACACCCACTATGGTTGTCAAATCATCACGAAAAAGGCGACCCGCATCATTCATACGAAAGCGTGCCACCGTATATTGGTTGTCCTCGTTACGAAAAACGATATTTTCTACAGACCCCTCAAGTTTCGGCATACGACTCTATTCTGCGAAAAGTGGAATACTATCTTTCCTCTATTTTACACCATGCTGTCAGTACCTTGACAAACGCTTCCAAATACTGCATAATTTCCATATAATAGATTTTATTCCAATATATGGAATACAGATGTTGGAGGTATACGAAAATATGATGGACGAACGGAAAACGGATGTCGGTGTTCTCGACAAAATAATGGCAATCTTACATTCGTTTACGTTGGGAAGTACAGTACTGCTACCACAAGATATTTCAAAACGTACACGTCTCCCACTGCCGACGGTCTATCGTTTATGTCAGGCGATGAGCGAACAGGGGATGCTGGAAAAAGATGGTCAACACTTTCGACTTGGTATTACACTTATGCATCTGGGGGCGCTGGTAGCGGAGAGTATCGACCTGCGCGGACAAACACTGCCGCATTTGCGCTGGCTTAACGAACAAACAGGAGAGAACGCGGAACTGCATGTTCGACATGGAGAAGTCCGTATCGTGCTTGAAACGGTACGCAGTTCGCATAGTTTACGCCCATTCGCGGCAATTGGCGCACCACTTCCATTGCATCTCGGAGCGGCTGGTAAGGTGTTGCTTGCATGGCTTCCCGCATCAGAACGCGATGCGCTTATAGATACAAGTGTATCGCGCTTTGCTAATACACAAACTATTGATAGAACAGCTTTTATACAGCAGTTAGAGCAGATACAACATGATGGTTGGGCAACGAGTGATGCCGAACGCGCCTCTGGTGTCGCAGCGATTGCCGCGCCTCTGTTGGATGCACAAGGACGAATCGTTGGTTCGATTGCACTGACCGCCCCTTCGATACGTCTTTCAGCAAAACAACGTCAACTCTTTATTCCACTCGTCTGTGAAGCCGCCCATCGTGCTTCCACTGATTTAGGTTATACAGGGACAACTTCTTTCGTACAAAGACAGACTCAAGATAATGTGTAACTTTTTTATCATGCAGAAAGGAACATTTTAATGACACAGGATAGTCAGGACAAAAAAGCACAGGTGCAGGCGTACTTTAGTAAGACCGCAGAAAGTTATGTTGCGAGTTTTTCACATCGTGCGGGCGACGATATGACGCGCTTGATAGAAATCGGTGAATGGCGGCCAACACAGCACGCACTTGATGTCGCGACAGGAGGTGGTCATACCGCGCTTGCGGTCGCACCCCACGTCGCACACATCACAGTATCAGACCTAACACCTCGTATGCTCGAACAAGCGCGTACTTACCTTACAAGTCAAGGTGTCACGAATGCTGACTATGAGGTCGCGGATGCCGAACAACTTCCCTTCGCGGATGCCAGCTTTGACCGTGTGACCTGCCGTATCGCACCACATCACTTTCCCAACGTCGCACAAGCAGTGCAAGAGATTGCACGTGTTCTCAAACCGCAAGGCATATTCTTACTCATCGACAGCATAGCACCAAGCGACTCAGAACTCGACACATTCTTAAACACTGTCGAGAAGCGGCGTGACGGTTCGCATGGTCGCTCATGGATGCTTGAGGAATGGCACCATTTTTTCACGGATGCCGGATTGCACGTCGAGTACGAAGAAATTTTCCGCCGCCCACTCCAATACGATGATTGGACAAAACGCTCACAAATGCCAGCAGATGAAAAAGCTTCATTGGAGCGGTTTATATTGAGTAGTGATGAACATACTCAAAAATACTTTGATGTAACACTTCATGCCGATGGGCATATTGACAGTATCAGCAACGATTATGTCTTGCTTAAGGGACGAAAGAAATAAAATAATAATGAGAGAAAGCACGTTGCGGCAACGTACTTTCTCTCATTATTATTTTATTTCACAGCAATTGCCGTTATATCGAAGATAAGTGTAGAGTTCGCGGGAATAGGGCCGTTTGCCTGGGAACCATAAGCTAACGCGGGGGGAATGATGAGACGACGTACACCACCCGCTTTTATACCAACCAATCCTTCATTCCAGCCGGGAATAACCTGCGCTTGACCAAGTGGAGTCACATCGAAGGTCTGAGCACCATGATCGAAGCTGCTATCGAACTTCTTGCCTGTGCTTTGTAGCCAGCCAGTATATTCGACAGTGACAGTGCTTCCTGCTTTCGCGGCAACGCCAGTGCCAGTCTTAATATCTATAACCTGCAGGCCATTAGGGAGTTTTGCAGGAGCTTGTGTTACAACAGGAGGAGTTAAGGGACCTGCAGAAGGTACTGGTGTCCCATCGTAGGCTGTAGCAACGGCTTGAGCAGAGGTGGTTGCCGTAGCTTGGACACCAGCAGTCACAGTAGCATTCGCTTGCACAGTGGATTTTAGTACCGCTTTTGCAGCACCAGTGGCAGTTGCCGCCGTCGCTAGGTTTTGCTGACGAGTTGTATATGCTTGATATTGTGTGACACCGACAATGCCCAATGCAATCAAAACTACTGCTACAATGCTGCTCACAATAATTTGCTGACGCCTTCTTCGACGCGCGATGCGTTGCAGACGCTCCTGTTGGCGTTGTCCAGGACGATTTAATTTTTGTGTTGTTTTATTACCATCGTTCGCGGTCTGTGCCATATAGATAGTTTCTCCTTATACTTTTTGGCTATTAGCTAATTTAGTGCATGTCGAGGTTATCACCTTTTTGTCATTCTGACAAGGGGTCATAGGAAGCAGAAAATGGTAAAATAACGCGCCCGTGGGTTATCTCACCATTTTCTGACTTAAAAGTCACATACGCTTTATCACGTCTGCTGAGCCACCGAAGAATAATGTATCCAGCATATCTTCTTCTGTCCAGCCATATAACGAGGGAGAATTAAGGTCAATGGCGACAAAATCGGCAAGCATTCCAGGAGCAAGTACGCCTGTCTCTTGTCCAAGAGCAACAGCACCGCCATGTGTACCAATATCGAGCAGGAGTGGACCGGGCGAGGCAAGTTGTTCACATACGAGAACACGTCGGCGTTGATAACGCATACGAGCAGTATATTCCGCCCAGCGTAACTCCTCTATAGGGTCGAGACGTGTGTTACTGTCTGAACCGATAGCGAGCAGAATGTCTTTTTGCATAAAGTCATTATAAGGCGCGATACCATCACCAAGATCACCTTCTGTTGTAGGACACACACACACAGTACAGCCATATTTCGCTAATAAAGCAAGTTCAGTGTTGTTCGCATGTGTTGCATGAATAATGGTGGTGTGTGGTCCCAATGCTCCGAAGCGTTCCAGGAGTTCAATCGGTGTACAGCTATATGCCGCTTGACATTGCTCAATCTCTGCCCTCTGCTCATCTGCATGAACATGAAGCGGTATGTTGTGGGTACGGCTATAGTTGGCAATGGCACGAAACCACTCTTCTGGCACAGCGCGTACCGAGTGCGGCGCGACGCCTATAGCGATGCCTTGAACGCGCAAATCCTCAACGCGTTGGAGATAGGCATCCACCGAGCGATCACAAAAACGGCGTTGTCCCTCTTCTGGTGGTTGCTGAAAACCGCTTTGTGCATATGCGGTCATAAGCAAGACAATACGTATACCAGCCTCGCGTGCGGCGGCAAGCACAGCTTCAGACATAGCATTAGGATTGTCATAAGGCTGTCCATTAGGCTGATGATGCACGTAGTGAAATTCGCCAACAGTGGTATAGCCCGCCGCTAACATCTCGCGATAGGTACGCAGCGCACTCTCGTATAGGCTATCGGGCGTAAGGCGTTGTGCTTCAGCATACATTGCATTCCGCCATGTCCAAAAGCTGTCACGTGCCGACAATGGACGATGCGTATGCCCTCGCAATGCACGCTGGAAGACATGGCTATGCGTGTTCACGAAACCAGGAAGTAAAAGGGTGTTTGGAAGTCGTGTAATACTATTATCAGCAACGGATGTACGCGAAACTTGACTATCTTGCTTCTCAATTGTAGCAATCCGTCCCTCGCTGGTAATTGTGACCAGCATATTTCGCTCGATACCTTGTGGCGTGTAGATATAGTCGGGAGCAAGATAGTTCATGGTTCTCTCCTCTGTTTCTTGCGTTCATTAGATATCTCTTGTCGGTGTCTTACGACGAACCATATTCAAAATAAGCAACAGGACAGGAAGCCATATCCACAATCCACGTAGATAGGCCCAACGAAACCCTTGTAGCAGAGGTATAAACGAGTTATAGAGACCCCAAGCGACGAAGCAGTAAGAACTCAACAGGGTAAAGGCAAATATGCGTACTACAAAAGCAGTACCTGCACGATTCCATAACGATGCTTGCTCTGTAGCACTTGCTTCTACAAGAGCGAAGAGACCAAAGAAAGTGACAGTGTACCACGGCCAAAACCACGGGGCACCAAGCAAGCAATAGAGAAACCATGCCATTGCCATCCACCGAATAAGCTGTAAAGGAGTGGATAGACGGCGCTGCATAAGTGCTTGCAGACAGAACAGAACATAGGCAAGCACAAAAAGTCCTACACTAAGCATATGTGTTACGCGCTCTGCCTGTGAGCCAACATCTGGAGGAGATGCATGAACGAAAAAACGCAGGAGTGCATTGTACAATTGCCCAATAAAGTCTACTAACGTGTTTTCGTTGCGGAACGTGCCAGGGTTTATTGAGAGAACTCTTAGCATTGCACCATTATCCCAAAACGGCGTATACAGCACAAGAAGTGTTCCAATATACACAGACACAACAATGCATAGTGCTTGTGTACGGCGTGACTGTAGCCATACGTAGAGCAGTAGTCCTGGCAGAAGTAACGCGATATTGGCTTTTAAGCACGTGGCAAGTGCAAAGAGCAGTGCTACCCAGACATAAGAGAGCAAGGAAGTATGACGTATCAACACCCACAAACCGAGCAGAATAAACAAGAGCATGACGGTATCATTGTGAGCATTGACACATGCTTCAAAAAGCAGGAGTGGATTCCAGGCAAATGCAAGCGTCGCAAGGATGCGCAGGTGGAGTTTGTTTGTTCCATTCATGCGTTGTAAATACCCACTGATAGACCATACTAGCAGCGTTGACCACAAATGCGCAAGCAGACCCAGCAGGCGAAGCGCGAGAACCATTCCCACAATATTTTTCACGCCAAAGATAAGAGCGATGCACTCCTGCAGTAAACCGCTAAGCAGAATCCATGTTGGACCATAGGCTGAGGGCTGGTCTTTCCAGTAGAGATAGTTATAGACGATATCTTTTGGTATAGATAGTGGCGTTGTCGTCAAAGGATTGAGATGATACAACGTCTCCATCCGCGCATAGATGATATAGGAAAACAGGTCCGGCGAGGTCACAATAGGGATAAGCGTGCAGATAATGCCCAGCAGAGACGCAGATGCAACGATATAACCTATACCCACTCTTTTGGGAAGAACACGCAAAGCAAGAAGATAGCATAGGAAGAGTAACAAGAACGAACCAAGCAACAAGGTAGCCTCACCCCATGTTCCTATAGATGTAATATGCGCTATATCGCCAGAAGTTTGAAATAGAAAAGGGGTAAGTTCACGTCCTGGAAACAACACGCGACTAGGCAAAAGAAAAAGTTGACTCAGCGGAATAAGCTGAGCAGAAGCAAAATAGAGGTTGAGCAGAGGAAGTACTGCATCTACGATAATCCATGCGGCTACCATGCCTACCAAAAATATAGACGGTAAAACGACAGAATATCTTGGTATTATATAGGATTCGTTGCTGTTTTTTGATTGGGCTAGTAGCATAGATGGAAAGATACCTCTTAGCTGATACTCAATGTATTAGAAAGTTAGTGTGGCATACGGTTTTGATTATACGCTATCTCAAGAGTGGCATGTATTCATAGGGATTGATTGTCTGACGTAACAAAATAACACGGATATGAAATGCCCGTAGGGTCTAATTCTATTACACCCTTTCGGCGATAGATCA
>CAXTWV010000068.1:0-4344 GCA_964248005.1 uncultured Ktedonobacteraceae bacterium
TGCTCGTGCTGTTCCTCCGTTTCCGGCCCCAGGGGTTACTCCCAGAGCGTCGGTACATTGACCGGGTGCCCTCAAATCGTGTTGAGCCTGCAAAAGCTCTTGCGTCCCAAATTACTGGGTTATCCGAGCGTAGTTCCAGCCCTGTGCAGTATAATGACCAGCAAAATGTTCGTACTGTTCCTGTACTTCCGGCCTCAGAGAGTGCAACCTCTCCATCTCCAACCATAGAAAGTGTTGCGGGAACGTTGGTGAGTCAACCCTCTGCTCAGAATCGCTCCGAAGCCGCAGAGTCCATGTCAGCTGTCCTAGTGGTTGAGGGGCTTTTCAAACACTTCGGTGGTGTCGCTGCCGTAGATAACTGTTCATTCCGAGCGAAGAAGGGCCAAGTAACGGGATTAATCGGCCCCAATGGTGCAGGTAAGAGTACGGCAATTGATCTCATATCGGGATTCAAACTCGCTGACGCAGGCACCATTTCCTTCGAGGGGTCCGCGATCCAAGGTCTGCCTCCTCATCGTATATCCCGTCTTGGGTTGATTCGTACCTTCCAGACACCGCGCGAATGGCCTGGTCTGACCGTTCTAGAGAATGTTCTCCTGGCACACTGGGACCCGGAACGTGAGTCCCTCTGGCGAGGTCTGATCGGGCCGGGGCAAGCTCACCGTACAGAGGCAAAGTCGGAGCTAGACAGAGCACGCGAGATACTAGCAGAGCTTGGCCTCGATAAGCTGGTCAACGAGCGTGCCGGGAAACTTAGCGGCGGCCAAAAGCGGCTAGTCGAGTTCGCGCGTATCCGCATGGCAGCACCTCAACTCGTGATTCTTGATGAGCCAATGGGAGGAGTGAACCCAGTGCTCGGCGAACGTATGGCGAAGGCAATAGATGGTTTTATCACTTCTGGAACCTCCGTCATTATTGTCGAGCACAACCTTCCGTTCATTGAACGGGTCGCACAGCAAGTGGTAGTAATGTCTCAAGGTGCGGTGATCGCAGCAGGACCGTTTGAGTCTCTTCGCTCGAACCAGAGCGTGATTGCTGCATATCTCGGT
Source organism: uncultured Ktedonobacteraceae bacterium (assembly GCA_964248005.1). Taxonomy (GTDB): domain Bacteria; phylum Chloroflexota; class Ktedonobacteria; order Ktedonobacterales; family Ktedonobacteraceae; genus JBBQVS01. The sequence continues at coordinate 1,050 of CAXTWV010000068.1, forward strand.
GAGGTGCCTGCATGAGTAACGAAGTTGTAGCACTCAGCATCCAGGGGCTTACAGCTGGTTATGGAGGGCCGCCTATTATCGAGCAAGTCAGTTTGACGGCTCGTAGGGGGACAATCACGGCAGTTGTGGGACCCAATGGAGCTGGTAAATCCACGCTACTGAAAGCGGTAGCTGGTCTTATCCGGCCCACAGAAGGCAAGGTGTTCGTAGAAGGAAAGGAGGTCACTGGTCTATCGGCTGAGAAACTCGTCAGGCGCGGAATCGCTTATGTTCCCCAGGTGGAGAACGTATTCCCAGACCTCACTATCCGCGAAAATCTCGATATGGGTGGATATGCCCGTAAATCTGGGGTACGGGAGAGGATTGAGCAACTATTCCTCCTCTTTCCTGACCTCAAAGTGGCGTCGCACAGGCGAGCAAACACGTTGAGCGGTGGTCAGCGAACTATGCTGGCTCTAGCGCGTGGCCTGATGGTTGATCCGGCGGTGTTGATCCTGGACGAGCCAAGTGCTGGCCTATCGCCCAAGTTCCAGGGACTTATCTGGGAGCGGATCGAGCAAATTCGCTCTACCAACGTCGCGGTTCTCATCGTCGAACAGAACACACGCGAGACACTTCGTCATGCTCAATGGGCCTATGTCCTGGTCCTAGGTAAGAATCGGCTAGAGGGAACAGGACACGATCTACTGGAGGATAACGAGGTTGTAAACCTCTACGTGGGACGCCTTACCTGAACCGCGGAATTGGTACCAGGGATGCTTGAAGGCTCTTTTCTCTGTGAAAAAGACGGGTCCTCAAGCATCCACCAAAAAGAGTCTCGCTGAGTGAGGATGCAGAAGGAAAACGAGTATGTAGCCGCTTTCTTGAGTGTAAACCGCAGCAAGAAAAGCATATGTCTCGACCTCAAGACTGACCATGATAAACAGATACTCTGGAAGCTCATTCGCATGCTTCTTGAAGCGGACACACAGTCTGTTCTTCAAAAACTCGGCTACACGACCGAGGAGGATTGAAAGTTACTTTGCCATGTATTTGAATCAAACCTGAAGGTATCTCTTGCACACAACGCAAGAGAATACGTGCTAACGCTGGTGTTAGCAAAAGGAGAAAAAGTCCATGACAGCCGCACTTGAAGGAATACGCGTTTTAGATTTAACGCAAATCATGGCAGGGCCTTTTTGTACCATGCTCCTGGCAGACCTGGGAGCCGAGGTAGTAAAAATCGAAAATCCGCGTGGTGGAGATGACTCACGGCGTATGGCTCCACCTTACTATAATGGAGAATCAGCGGCATTCGTGGCAATGAATCGAAACAAATATGGAATGGCGGTTGATATTCGTACCCCAATGGGAAAACAGGTGTTGTGGCGGTTGATTGAAACTGCCGATGTCCTGGTAGAGAATTTCCGCCCAGGAACGATGACACGACTTGGTTTTGGCTTCGAGGAGGCACACGCACAATATCCTAAGCTGGTATACTGCTCTATCTCTGGCTTTGGGCAGACAGGGCCATATCGCGAGCGTGGAGGCTTCGACCTGGTGGCGCAAGCAATGAGTGGCGTGCTATCAGTCACAGGATCACCAGAAGAGCCTGCTAAAGTGGGCGTACCGATTAGCGATCTCAATGCTGGGTTGTATGCGAGTCACGCGATCCTGGCCTCGCTACTTTCGCGTGTACGCACAGGGGAAGGGCAGTACATCGATACCTCTCTCTTTGAGGCGGCACTGGCATATACATTCTGGGAGTCAAACGAATACTGGGCCACTGGCGTCGCACCCCAACGTTTGGGAACCTCACACCGCTTATCGGCTCCATATCAGGTCTTTGCGACTGCGGATACCTGGATAGCTATTGGAGCGGCAAACCAGCGCAACTGGGAACTTCTCGTCAAAGCGATGAATCGGGCTGACCTGCTGCAAATCGCAGACTTTGCCACTAATGCTGACCGGAAGGCAAATCTAGTGCAACTTGTGGCTACGCTTACTGCGACCTTGAAGACACGCACTACAGAGGAATGGTTACAAATATTTGATGAGGCTGCTGTTCCATGTGGGCCAGTATTAACGATTGATGAGGTCTATCAACATCCGCAGGTAAAAGCTCGTATGATGGATACAGAGGTACAGCATCCTGTTGCGGGTTCGATTCACACAATAGGTTTTCCTGTGAAGTATTCCAGTACACCCGGACACATATACCGTCCAGCTCCCGTCTTAGGCCAACATACATTTGCGGTGTTAGAATCACTTGGTTATAGTTTTGAGCAATGTCTTCAACTCGAAACGGATGGCATCATCCTTGATCCGCACTTGAAAATGAACGAATCCTGATTAGGAGGTGTACGTCAATGTCAAATGGAAACGCGGCTCATCGACCAGATGAAGGTGAAGTATCACTTGAACAACGAGGACCTATCGCGCTGATAAAGTTATCTCGTCCTTCCGCTCTCAATGCACTAACATGGTCTATGTACCAACAGATGGATGCACACCTTGAGCATGTAACTACTGATGATACTATTCACGCCATCATTATTCGTGGCGAGGGTAAGGCATTCGCAGCTGGAACAGATATCCAGCAATTTCAGGGCTTTACAGGTGAAGATGGAGTTGTCTATGAGCATACTATGGAAGCAATTGTCGAGCGTCTTTATACTCTAACCAAGCCTACTATCGCGGCAATTCATGGATATGCAGTTGGTGCAGGTCTCGTTATTGCCTCCGTATGCGATCTTCGCTATGCCACTCCCGATTCTCGATTTGGCGTACCTGTAGCTCGGACGCTTGGCAATTGTCTCTCACTCAAAAACTATCGGCATTTGATTGACTCACTTGGAGCAATGAAAGCGAAGGAAATGCTCTTTACAGGACGCTTATTCACAGCAACTGAGGCTTTACAATGTAGTTTTTTGACAGCAATTGTTGATGAAGAGAAACTTATCACACAAGTAACCGAGATCGCTCAACAGATGAGTTCTTTTGCTCCTCTCACGATCTGGTCGGCGAAAGAGGCACAGAGACGCTTGAATGCAGCAGCAGAAGCTATCGACTTCGATGATGTCGTAGCCCGTGTTTACGGTAGTTCCGATTTCGCCGAAGGAGTTCAGTCCTATCGGGAAAAGCGTAAACCGCACTGGCGTGGTTATTAAAAGGCATCGCCTGCTTACTTGGGGTGCTGTGAATTATTGGAGGTGAGAGGCAAATGTCAACGTAACTTAAGGTAATACTAAGGAAGCTAACACGAAGGGCAAAAGCCGGGCGCAGCAAAGGGGGTGGGATGGAGAAGGAGTTGGGG
>CAXTWV010000068.1:4354-14972 GCA_964248005.1 uncultured Ktedonobacteraceae bacterium
AAACTTATCATACCACTATGCTAAACCGCCCAAAACATGTGGTTTATCTTAAAGCCTTATGTTTCGCGCTTTTGCCCTTGGAAAACTATGCGAGCACTTCATCAAGGCTATTCGCAATCGTATTGATTTCTTCGAGGCTCTGGTTGCGTGACTTTTGAATGCGGTCGAAACGCTTTTGGAACTGGGTGGTTGAGTATTCGTTGAACTCATTGACATCAAGGTCAAAGGGGATACCATTCGCGTAGGCTTCGTTAAACAGGTTGTTAGTTTCGATGACGAGTGGCAAGAGTTCGTGCATTCGTGCTTCAAGAGCATTCCAGGCTGTATCACCATGTTCGGCGACAAGGCGGGAGAGGAAGTAGATAGCGAAGGCAATGTGGCGCGATTCGTCGCGTTTAAGGTTAGCAACGAATTGCTGCATACCGGGCATGAGGTTGTTGCGCGTCAACACTTTGTGGAAACTGTAGTAGCCTGTTTCGGCCATGACACCTTCGATAATCATGTTATAGGTGGTGGAGGCACGTATCTGCGCCTCTACCGAGGTATCAGTACGTAGACGATTCATCGCGTTAGGCAATTCTTCATAAAAGATTTTGTCGTAAGCTGCGTTACCAAAACGTGTTAGATCACCGTGTTCATGCGCTACCTCATCAAGGAAGCGGCGGAAGCCTTCGACATGCTTTGCCTCTTCCCACAAAAATGAGGTCAGGTAGATCTCCTCTTCAATACGTCCCTCTTCAGCAACAGTCATGATAAGTGGCAAGAGGTCGAGCGTCACCGACTCTTCCCCCGCTAAAAACTGTGAACAGAGACGCAACAAGTAATCCTGCTCGTTCGGTTTCAAGCCTTGCCAATCCAGTTTGTCCTGAGTAAAGTCAATGTCGCTAGGATTCCAAATTCCCAATTTTTTGGCCTTCTGCCAGAGGCGCATCGGCGGCAGGTCATAGCGGAGTCCTCGTACACTGGTCGTGCTGAGAGTGCGGTTGGTCGTGATTGACATCGTAGTCTGCTCCTTCCATTGCTATTCACATGGTAAAGATTATCACATCGAGTAGAGTCACCCTTGACGTGCAATTGGCTCTGTAGTTTCGAGCTTCGGGCTACGCTCTTGCGCGGCAGCAGAAGCACTTATCGGACGCCAGGAGCCGGAGAGAGTAAAGATGGTTGGCAGGAAAACAGCCGCACCCACGGCACAGACCCACCACCACGTACCCCACTGCGCCCCATTGAATGGGTTCACCACAACCACCACAAATCCCGCGATGGAGAGGACAACCACCAGGCGCAGGATCGACCCCTGAACCGCCAAGCCTGTCGCGATCAGTGCAGGATTGATCTCCTCCAGATTTTCCGTAAAGAGTGCGAGCCAGGTCACATATCCTACAGCTAAGGAGATACCGAAGAGGCTAAGGAAAACAGCCATGAGAGGGCCGCTTGTGGGCACACCAATACGGCTGATAAAGAGGATTGTCACAATGATCGTTGTCACACCACCCAGGAACATGAAGAGTTTCCGTGTGTGCAAACGGTCAGAGAGATAGCCGAAGAGGATAGCCGCGATGACGTTGACGGCCCAGTAAATGCTGACCAGCCCATTCGCCTGAGCTAATGTGAATTTAAAGATGGCGTTCAGGTAGAGCGGGAAGTAGCCTACGGCTGCATAGTACATGAGCAGAAAGACACTGATCCCGACCGAGCTGATAAGCAGACGCGGCTTGAGCATCTGGCGCCAGGGATGCCGAAGAGCACTCTCCACATCAATGCTGGCTGCGCGGCTCTCAACTACCTCTTTCTCTTGCACCGTGTTCATGACCTGGTCGCGCAGACCGGGTGAGAGTTCGCGCAGAAAGAGAAAGCAGAGGACAAAAATGACTATGCCGGTAATTCCGCCAATCACGTACTGCGACTCCCAACTGCCATACACTGGCAGTGTTTGGCTGGCAATCGTCGTTGCCAGAAAACTTCCACCGACGGGGCCAACAGTCCAAAAGCCCATTGCCATCGCACGCCCAAAACGCGGGGAGAAGTCGCGCACCAACGCGGGCGTGGCAATCAGAATGACTCCCTCGACAAAGCCTATGACAAAGATGACGAGCAAGAAAAGCACAAAGTTCTGAGTCAGAGAGACGAGCAATGTGCCGATGCCAGTGACCAGTAGACCATAGACAATCAGATTGCTTCTCCCGATGCGATCCGAAAGACTGCCGAGAAGAGTCGCAGCCGCACCGAGGAGATTGCTGACTAAGAGGATAAGCACGTACTGCGCGAGACTGATTTTGAACGTCGTGATGATTAGGGTTGACACCGAGGGAAGAATATACGACTCATAGTAGAGCATGACCGTGGCGACGACAGCCAGCGCGAGATACCAGATGCGTCTACCATTACTAGGATAGTGCTCAAGATAACGGTGCCTGGGTCCGACTTGCAAGGTACTCATAGAACCTCCTTATTACCCATTGGTTAGCACTTCTGTGTGCCAAGGTGGTTATGGAACGAGTCTAAAAGAGTGTCAGCAAATAGCCCTTCCGTCTTGAAGAACTTTCTGGAAGAGGAAGGCGGTGAAAACCTCTCTGCTATTATTCTCATTATACCAAAGTAATGATAAAATATCAATATCACGAATGAAACACCAGATAAAATGATATTTTATCATTCTAACATCTTCTGAAGTCAGTTTACCTCTTAGAGACGCTCGGCGACTAAGGACTTGTGATAGCAAGCGAGTGGAGCAGTCCAGATTTAGCATTTTCTGCTTGCGGCTTTCTGCTCTTAGTTTTCTCTATCAGCAAGTTGATATGAATACGAAAAGTAAATTCTTGTTTTCAGATGTTGGCCTTTGGAGGAAAGTTGCTAGAACTGCTCTGTTTGTCATGCCTCAATTTCGTAGCTCTAATGGATTTTCCATCTAATTGGAGAAGAACAGGGTCCAACACTGTTCCTGTCTGTTTAATGAGAACTGGCTCTTGTGTGATCTCTGCATTGTTTAACACATGAGCAAGATACTCTATTGCCTTATTCATCCGTTGAAGTTCGTATTCGGCCCGATAGGACCCTCGTAGCCGCGCAAATAAGTTATTGAGGGACACGGCAAAAGGCCAAAGCACTTTCGCTTCTGGAAGGGGGATACGCTGGTTGATATGCCCGTTGATTGCCTGAGTATGGGCAACGATCAATTGTTGAATGCCCACCTCCAATTGCCGCTTCTGCTCCTCGATCTCTTCTTTCTGGCTTGCTACCATGTGTTCGAGTTTAGCAATGACCTCCGCACGGTCGGCACGCATAATGGCCTGCGTGTAACTACGTACCCAGAGGTAGGTAACGACCGCTACTACGAATTGTAAGGCAATCGGAAGTATGGCTTCATTGTAAAAATATCCATCATGCAATACCTGTGCAAATAACGCATCGTGCTGCTGAAATTTAAGGTAGAGGATAATGAAGACACTGTTGACTAAGAAAAGAACAAAAATACTGTTCGCTGGAAGTAGTGAGGCGGCAAGGACCTCAACAACCACGAAGAGAGCAAGGACAGGAAGGATGTATGGAGTGACTGGTCCCAAAAATAAAAAGCTTGTAACAAGAGTGAACTCAAGCGTCCCAACAAGTACAATACCTGCTAGTGTTGCCTTTCCCCGCTTATTAATAAATAATGTGATGCAATAGATGAGAAGCGAACATACATCCAGCAATCCCAAATACACACTTGTTCTGAAACTTCCCAAGGTGATGAGTCCTTGTCCAAGTATCAGGGCTAATGCAATAACACTCAACAAGCGTCCTCGTCGTACTTTTTCCTTCTGAATATAGTTTGCATTTTCGGGCAATGCAGGTGGAGCAGTAAGGCGATACCATAGTGCAACTGGACCTCTCTCTTGAGAAGATGGCGATGTCATCATTTCTTGAAATGATTGTTCTCTTGATGTGCTCGTCTCTTCACCTTGCAAAGTTCTTTTTCCTATCATCGTTGACAATCCTCCTCGTATACTTACTTAGTAAGAGTGATAACTCCCAAAGAGAGCAGTGTTTGTAACACTCGCTCAACCGTTTCGGGAGAAAGAGTTAGGCGTTCCTTTATGTCTTCAACACTATGATGTCCATTTATAAACGTAAAAACGGTGTTCAGAAGTATTCTCTCCTTTGTGGACCATGTATGTAGTTGCGATATATCCAGAGGTGCAACTCGTCTGGGTATGGGTGACGTAGGCAAGGAAGGCTTTTCTTCTTTCTGAGGTACCAATGAAGGGGAGGGAATGGGCGGTGATTGTAGAGACCACGCAAAAGGGCCTCGTTCCGTATCCAATCTGGAAAGAGTTGTTGTACTTACTGGGTATCTCTGATCACTACTTCCCTCTAAATAACAAATCGTTGCTCTACCGTTTAGAAGATGGATGTATGCCGTGCAGGGTTCGCTTATGCCAGGTACTCGTTCTATCTTGGCGTGTAAGATACCATTTTTCCGATACATCTCCAGCAATTTTAAGCTACCTGAGAGGCCGATGCTAAAGTCAATATTCTCATGGTTCAATGTATTACCCCTGTAAATAGAGAGAACACCAATAGTTATCAGTGTATCAACTGATACTTAGCTTGGACGTTCAAACAAAGGGTAGCAAGAGATAGATAGAGCCTTATCGAGATAAACTAATCAAAGAAGCGTGGGAAATCTCTAAGAAGGTTGCGAAAGTCTTCCAAGCCTTGTTTTAGTATACTGGAAAAATGATAAAATATCAATACACGAGATAAAATGGCATGATATTTGATATTCTATCATTGACTTCTCGACAAGCATCAAGTAGAAGTACAGAGATGATACAATGCAGAAGGGCATCATGAAAGAAAGAGGATAGAAGGCAACGAATGGATATACAGAATGAGGGGAAGCAACAAGAGGGAACGAATCACAGTGAAAGAGATAAAAACCAGAGCCAGCCAATCGAGGAAGCTCCTCTAAAAAGTGAAGAACTGGGCCAGCCAGTTCGCAGCCCCTTACATCACTTGCGGCAAAACCTCTCGGCTTTCTCACCAGCGGAAAGACAAATCGGAGCCTATGTGCTAGAACACCCACATGAGGTTCTCCGTCTTCCAACAGATCAATTGGCGAAAGAAATCGGCGTGAGCCAGGGAACGCTCTCCAATTTTAGCCAGGCACTGGGATACAACGGTTTCAAAGCCTTTCGCCTCGATCTGGCTGCGGAAGTCAATACCTCGTTTCACCTGGATCAATCCACCATTGCGCGTGGTGACACCTTGCAAACCATTGCCAACAAAGCGATCAGTGCCAATGTTGATGCACTCCTAACTACACTACGTAGCCTGGAGATGAGTGGCATGGAAAAAACGATTGAGGCTGTCCAGCAGGCCCGTCGCATTGACCTGTACGCCAATGGAATCTCGTCGGCGGTTGCTCTCGACGCTTTCAACCGCTTCCTAACCATGGGTCTCTCCGTCAGCTGGCTCCCTGATATCGCTCATCAACTAGCATCTGCCTCATTACTGACTGCTCAGGATGTGGCACTAGCCTTCTCGTATGCTGGTGAAACCAGGGCCACAGTGAAGGCCATAAGTTTAGCGCATCAGCAGGGCGCAACGACCATTGTGATAACTTCCAATCCGCATTCTTCGCTTTCCCGCTATGCCGACATCAAACTCGTTGTGACTCCGCGCGAGCCAACAATTCTGGGCCAGAATTTACGTATTTCAGCACGTATCGCTATGCTTGGCTTGGTTGACATTATCGCCCTGGGACTCTTCAATTCGTTAGATGACACATCACAGGTAAAAATGGAAAGCATCCTGCACCTCTACAGTCGAGGAGATGAACACCTAACCCATCCAGAGCGTGAAACAGGATAACTCTGATCAGTAGACATATTTCACCTCGTTTTGGTAGAACTTCAACAAGCGTCTCTGGCACGCATTGCGAAAAGCCAAATCTTTTTACATGCTGAAATGCCTCTCTTGCCATTGCTTTTGCACCCAATACGCGACCAGAGCAACCACTACCGCCTGTATGACGAAGGACAAATGCGCCTACGTGTAAATGAATTATGGCCCCTACAATTTCACATTCAAGACAGGAATTTGACAGCCTCCGTAATCTTGTCAAACGGGTGCCAAAACGTGAGGAAGACTCTTTCAACTCCAAGCTGCTCCCACAGGGCTAGTTTCATAGAGATATCTTCCGGCCAATCCCATACGTATACTGATAAGTTGACGACACGATTTGCGGCATTAATTTCTTGACGTGCGAAACGGATTATGTCATCATCAGCATAAACATTGATTTCGTCGGCATACTCTATCGCACTACGAATCAATCGTCTCGAAGACCCTGCTCCAACAACTACATGAATAGGTTTAGGTGGAACAGGTGTTGAAGCCGCATTGACCAAATGAAACTGCTCTCCCTCAAACGTCACCTTTTCACCTTGCCAGATGCGGCGAAGAATAGTAACTGTTTCCTTGAGTCCCATAATACGCGCCGAGGCATCAGGCACTTCTATTCCCCAGGCTTGTGCTTCCTCGAAAAAGTCTCCAGCTCCTATGCCTAACTCAAAACGTCCTGCGCTAGCAATTGAAAGTGTTGTGATCTCTTTCGCAAGTACACCGGGTAAATAGTTCAAGCGATCAATAACCATAGGGACAAGACGAATCTGAGATGTAACCATCGCTAACGCACCAAATGCGGACCAGCCAGAAATGTAGGGCCATTCAAGTTTTTCTGTGTGGTAATGATCCAAGAAACTGAGAGCATCAAATCCGCTCTTGTCAGCTATTTGAGCCGCAACAATGATAGCAGGCCAGTCACCGTTTGGCCCTAAGTTCACTCCAATACGCATTTGTATACCTCCATATAGACAGATTAAAGCTCGTTTTTGAAAGTATACGTGCTAGTTCTGGACATCTCCTGTCAAGAATTAGAATGAACTAATTGTTCAGCACTAGGAAACAGGTGTAGTGATGACAACCCATGCGGCCTTCGCAAGAAAATCCCGTACCTCTTGCATTTCCGCGGGTTGCCGTGTCCTCAGCCAGATACGGACAAATTCTCGGCTGGGTCCTAGAATAAGGGGCATGTAGAGCGATAGCGGCAAGTTTACCACGCTCCCGTCGCTGATATATGGGGCGAGCCACTGTAATACCTGTCCTGAAAGGCGCTCTGTTGGAAGCATAGTTTTCGTCTTCTGTCGAAGCACTTTGACGTATGCACTTAAATATTCTGATTCGCCTGCTTGCAAGAGGTATTGTCCCAGATCGGCGTGTTGTTCAAACCAATTTAGAAACGCGTACACAAGTGCTTCAATGCCTTCACGGAGCGTAGTCGTTGTGAGGGAATCTGAAAGTGCTGTGTTAAGACTACTACGTCCTTCGAGGTAGAGGGCACGAGCGAGCATCTCTTTATTTGAAAAATGATGATAGATGCTTCCTGTGCTCGCTCCTGAAAGCTTCCGAATATCCTCCATTGTTGTCTCTGTGAACCCTTTGCTCGCAAAACAGGTAAGTGCCGCTTCCAATATCGCTTGTCTCCGGGATTCTTTGGTCGTGCTCTGCCCGGCATCTCCAATGACCATGATATAACTCGCTTTTTCTCTTTGGATTCTCTTCCTCCGCTCCTCAATTATAGCATACCCTTGACTAGAACAAAATACTAGAATATAATTCTAATACAACGAAAAAGCGAAGGAGCAAATCCACACAATGAATTCTGACACTCAAGAACAGGCACTTCCCGAAGCTATGCTCGAAGAGGTGCAGCAGCCTAGTATGGAAATCAGAGGCTTGAGACGAATGTTTGTCGCCCTGCGCCACCGTAACTATCGGCTGTTCTTTTTCGGTCAAATGATTTCACAGGTCGGGACATGGATGCAGCTAACCGCACAGGCATGGTTGGTCTTGCAACTGACACATAGCGCGTTGCTACTCGGAGTAGTGAGTTTGCTACAATACTTGCCAGTGATGATTTTCTCACTCTACGGTGGTGTGCTGGCTGATCGAGTACCCAAACGCACTCTGTTACTCGTGACACAATCCATTTCACTTGTTCAGGCAGGCGTCATGTGGCTCCTGGTAATAACGGGAACGATACAAATCTGGCATATTCTGCTCCTAGTAGCTCTGCTTGGCATTACAAATGCGCTTGACAGCCCTACACGAAACGCTTTTATTAATGAAATGGTAGGACGCGAAGACCTGCCAAACGCCATCGCCCTTAACTCTTCGCTCGTGAATATGGCTCGTGTGCTGGGTCCAGGTCTCGGTGGTGTGCTCATTGCCTTGTTTGGTGTTACACCACTTTTTCTGCTCAACGCGCTTAGTTTTATCGCCGTTATTATCGGGCTGTTCATGATCAATTCGCGCACGTTATACGCCTTGCCTGACAAACGAGCGGACGATAAAAAACTCAGTACGTTCCAGAGCTTGCGCGAGGGTCTATCCTACTCGTGGCACATGCCAGCCGTTCTTCTGATTATAGGACTCATCGGTGGAATCGCGCTATTTGGTATCACATTCAATGTGATGCTGCCCCTGTTTGCCACTGAGGTTTTCCATGCTGGGGCAAGAGGGTATGGCTTCATTGCAGCAGCATATGGACTTGGTGCTCTATTCTCAGCACTATGGGTCGCATGGGGGAACCGCAAACCTACTATTCGCTTTCTCTTGAGTGCAACGTTTGTGTTCAGTATACTTGAGATCGCGTTTGCGCTTTCTCATTTCTACATCCTCTCGTTCCCCTTGCTTGTTGGCATAGGCTTTGCACAAATCGTCGTAACAGCTACAACTGCTACCGTTGTTCAAACGGTCGCCCCCAGTTCTCTACGTGGCAGGATAATAAGTGTGTATCTATTGGTATACGCAGGTGCCTTACCATTAGGGAACTTCTTGGCAGGTGCCTTAACGACACGCATTGGCGTCCCAACTACATTCCTGATTGGTGGTATTCTATGCCTTGTTGTAGCATGTATTAGCTGGCTCCTACGTAAGCCAGCGGAGAAAAGTCTTGTAGAGGCAGCTACAGCTATGAAAACTGAGTAGTTGACATAAGAGAAGGCTCTTATCATCTCGTAACAGAAAGGAAAATTTCATGCCTGATACACATTCGCAAACAGCTCTCTTAGTGATGGATGTGCAAGAAGGAATCGTCTCTCGGCTTGCACAAACAGGAGATATTCTCAAGCCTATCCGTACCGCTATCGACACCGCTCGTGCCGCAGCAATTCCTGTAATTTATGTAGTTGTGACCTTTCGTCCAGGTTATCCCGAAATAAGCCCAAGTAATAAGTCTTTCACAACCTTAAGGCAGAGGCAATCTTCACGGTCTGACACGGAGATTCATCCTGCAGTTGCTCCACAGCCAACGGATATTGTGGTCACGAAACGTCGTGTCAGTGCATTTAGCGGAAGTGATTTAGAAGTGGTGCTGAGAGCACAAGGTATTTCTCATCTGGTACTTAGTGGTATCTCCACCAGTGGAGTTGTCTTATCAACACTACGGGAGGCGGCTGATAAGGACTATCAGTTGACAGTCCTAGCTGATTGCTGTTTTGATGTCGATGAAGAAGTCCAACGCGTCCTGCTGTCTAAAGTTTTTCCACGTCAAGCGGAAGTCATCCAAGCTGCTGAGTGGAAGACGACACTGAAATAGGTCATACTATACGCTGACGCTGATTCGAGATATATCTTATCATCTATATCGAGTCAGCATTGGCGTCTAAGTATGACAATATCCAATCAATCAAATACACGGCAGTATGTACTCATGTTATTTACACGGTCACATCGACAAACTCTGTCGTCGTTTCTGCTGGTACTGGGATAGGTTCACCGCTTCTACGCATACCTTCCAAGTGAAGTTCAATAGCCTCTTGTATATTGCGTTGTATTTCGTCCATCGTTTTGCCAGTAGTAACACACCCAGGAAGGTCAGGTACATAAGCCGAGTAGTTTCCTTCGACCTTCTCTATGACAACGAGGTATCGGTACTTTGCCATTTCCTCTTCCTCAAATCAAACATGCCTCTTGATAATCGGCATTAACGGTTTCCACGTCTTATACTTAACACATCCCTGCACAACACCAATTTCATAAGCACAATCATTTAGAATAGCACATAAGGTATATTCGATCCAGTTCATTGACGGTTTCAAACGCCAATAGTCAACACTCGCTACGATACATAGCATAATGGCTATAAGAATTGCAAAAGGAAAGAGGAGAAGTCCAATTAGTAATAGTGGCAAAGTGTAGTAGCGCGTCAGGTGGCGGCACAGGTGATAGGTATAGGCAAGGTTGCCTCGTAATGTTGCCTTAAAGACGGTCATAAAGGGAAGAGGGATATGCTGTTGTCGTACTTTTCGGTGACGATTACGTGTGCTGAATAGGGTTAGGGATAGGGCTGATAGAAATGTGCTAATAATAAACGTTACGATAAACGGGGAACGCACATTGCTTCGCTCGTGCTTGGGTGCGATAAATCGGACCCCTACAGGGATGCATCGGACTCCTAGGAGGTTACGTTTCTTGGGAAGAAACAGTAGTAGCACTCCCCATAAACCGCCAAGCACAAGTCCGGCGAAGGTGGCTTGTTCTGGGGGGAGGATAAGAATACGTCGTTCGG
>CAXTWV010000068.1:15072-18052 GCA_964248005.1 uncultured Ktedonobacteraceae bacterium
ACAAGTCCGGCGAAGGTGGCTTGTTCTGGGGGGAGGATAAGAATACGTCGTTCGGTAGGATGGCGTTGGAGAAGGGCGGCTTCTGCTGTTGCGTAGGCGGCACGGATTTTGAGAAATGATTTCAGCGTTGTGCGGTAGTCGTGGTAGACGATACCTTGTGGGACATAGCGGATGTGTGCTCCACGTAAGAGTATGCGCCGACAGAAGTCTACGTCCTCGCCTTGTGTAAGTGGAGCGAAGCCACCAAGCTGTTGCCAGATAGCACGACGAATTACGAGATTCGCGGTTGGAAGGTATGTTAATGGTCCTTCCAACCGCACCTGTTGCGGTCGCGACCCCATGTAGAGAGAGGAACACGTATCTTCATAGCGACCTAGTATGTTTCTACGTTCATAGCTACGAATCATGCCGCCAACTGCCGCGATACTTGCATCTCGAAAGAGGGGGACAAGTTCGGTAAGCCATGTGTGAGTGGCTACACAGTCACTGTCGAGATAGGCAATAAGATCATACGTTGCCACTTCCGCACCTGTATTACGACTGATTGCAACTCCTTGTCTCTGCACATGTCGGACGCTATGTAACTGTATGTTATGCGTCTCGGCTTCTTGTGCTAAAGAATGGAGTATAGTCGAGGTAGTATCGGTTGAGGCATCATCGACGACGAGAATTTCTAGGCAACTATGAGGATACTCTAGCAAGAATAGGGAACGCAGACAACGTTCAAGCTCGTTGGCCCGATTGTAACTTGGAATGACGATGGAAAGCGAAGGCCATGTTGTTAGTGGAGCTATAGGCCCAGCCTCTAAAAGGGACTTCCAGCGCAGTGAATCACACAACGCTTCTATACGCTTAAGTGACATGGATAGTAATGTTGCAAGTTCCTCACAACTACGCTCTTCTATGCAAAGGGAGAGGAGACGCACTAGTGTTGGATTCAACGGTACGACACGAAGAGGGTAATCACAGAGCGCAACTACCCCTCCTTTTTCAGTATGTACAAGGCGTACATTCGCTGCTAGACGATAACAACCTTGGGCTATACTCATGCAGAAACCCCAGCGAGCATAGCTAAGAGCGTTTTGGGTAGCACAATTTCATAGTCACTACCAAGTTGCTCGGCAATAGCTTTCAGGTCCGAAGGCCCAATCTTCCACGCAAGCATGTAGACATTCAGGAAGAGGGGACGATCTGGACGGCTCGCAGCTACGTTTTTGATCATTCTGAGGGTTCCTCTTACGCTATCAGCCAAGCCAAGATTTTGATAAAACTCTATGCCATCAATCAGCTTCGACTCAACTTTTTTTAAACCTGCCCCACTGAGCATTCCATGTAGGCCAAATGGTCGCAAGGCTTGCGCGAAACGATGTTCTCGCTCTTCATCTGAGAAAACCATACCTGTTTGCCGAATGTTCGAGATGAAAGGCAGCCCTGAACTTTGCCAGTAGTCGGTGTCAAGGACTTCAAGCGTGGTTATATTCATGGCCTGCATCTGTTTTCCAGTAGTTTGTAGAAATGCGTCGAGATGTTCGGCAGGCCAGTGTGAAGGAAATATATAGCCAGCACCACTTGGGCCTGCGATAAATTCATCGTTGGGTGTCGCGGACTGTAGATAGTATGCGGCAAGTCGTGGAGCGGCGTGCAGAATTGAGGGCGAAATGGTCCAACCAATGGGAAGTGTACCACGTGCTGAGTCGCGCCAGATATTTTTCATGCGATGTTGACTATATTGCAAGTTATCACCATCGCTTATTGTGAACGAGACGTAGACGGTATTTGCGGCTGATGCTGGTTCGACTTCGCGTGAAGATGTTGCTGCGGTGATTGTTGTTGTAGGCTGGATAGCAGTCCATACCTCAAGGTTTGTAAAAAGGTCGGTCGCAAGCACTGTTATTGCGGCCTGTGAGGTTAGATTGACACCACTGCTCTCATCTGCGAACCAACCTAGATGTGTTGCTCCCGCCGGAAACGATGTCAGGATTTGGCGCATTAACTCACGCTCCGAAAGCAATCCGTCGGTCATAAGACTTATCGGACTTGGCAGATAGTCGCGCGAGTCAAGGTTGTATATAAAAGTGCGTGTGGCGACAAGAAAGGAGCGCAAACTCATATTTCCTGCATCGATACCGGCCACGAGACGTGATGAAGAGCCATTACGTAGATTTTGCAAAGCCCAGTGATATGCCTGCAGACGACTCTTCCAACCGTGTGTTCGTAAATCACTTAGAGTGGAGAAGTGATAGTTGTTTTGCAACATGGATGCTTGGATTGGTGAAACAGCGATACCATCTTGCTGGGCGGCAATCATAGTAGCAATATTTATGGTATCTTTGAGTCCCGGATCGTATATGACCATACCTTTTACATTACTATGATATGTATCAAGAAGCGCACCAAGGGCGTTATCACCTGTAGCAGAAATAATATCTTGTGGGATGTCACCAAATACTTCTTTTAACCAGAAAGCCTCGTCGTCACCCATGCTAAGATATATTTTTGGCTGTGGACGATTTACCAGACCCACCAGCGTAGTAAGCGTAATGTTTGTTTCGTTTGACGCACCAGTTACCATACAAATATCGAGATGTGTTACAGGTTGAAACCCAGGAATGAGTCGCTCAGTGGACCAATCGAGACCTGCAACTTCTGAAGTGCTCATGTTCCCTCCTCTTTTCTTTACGTACAAATAAGTATCTATGGGTCATTGGCTTGCCTAATGAACGATACAAGCGCATTGTAGCACTACTTAACACCCTTTGTTTAGACGTATTTTGCACAACTTTTTGGTTGTTAGACCTCAACAAGATTTTTTCTTGACCTTATACCAGCAACTAAGGTATGCTACAACACATACAGATTGCAGCGTGAGCTTGCTCTGATAGAGTAAGCTCACACTACTAGTACATCTTCCACGTTGCTCATTCAGAGAAGAAGCGAGCCAGAAAGGACGCCCAGGTATGTCCGAGAAAATATTTGCCCC
>CAXTWV010000069.1:0-2553 GCA_964248005.1 uncultured Ktedonobacteraceae bacterium
GATTTATTGCGTCCTCGTGCCAAAACGACTCTCGACGAGGACGCGATAAATCGGTCCCTACGATGGCTAAATGAAGTGTGTTAGGACACATGCAGAAGCAGGAGGGTTCAATTTGTATCTTACTCCACATGAACAGGACAAACTCCTTATTTTCGTCGCCTCAGAATTAGCCCGTAAACGACAGGCACGAGGTCTTAAGCTCAACTATCCAGAGGCAGTCGCAATTCTATCCGCCGAGATTTTGGAAGCGGCACGTGATGGGAAGAGCGTCTCAGACATCATGGTCTATGGCACGACATTGCTCAAGCGTGAGGATGTGATGGAAGGAATAGCGGAAATGCTCTCCGAAGTACAGGTTGAGGCAACATTCCCCGACGGCACAAAACTGGTAACGGTCCACGATCCTATCCAATAAGAGCAGTTTCATATGGGAAAAACAACTGGGAGAAACGCATGAAACCGGGTGAATATTTGTTGAACGATGCGGCGGGGGAAATCGAAGCAAACGTGGGTCGCCAAACAGCGACTATACTTGTCAGGCATACAGGTGATAGACCCATTCAGATTGGCAGTCACTTTCACTTTTTCGAGGTGAATCGTATCCTCGATTTCGACAGACAGGCGGCGTATGGGATGCGTCTGAACATTCCTGCTGGAACAGCAGTGCGCTTCGAGCCAGGGGATGAGAAGGAAGTGAGCCTCGTAGCGTTTGGCGGTGAACGCGTGGTCTACGGACATCGCGGACTTGTCAACGGTGTACTGTAGCTGTTAGGAGCCATAACATGAGTTTAAGAATACCACGTAGCACCTATGCTGATCTCTATGGGCCAACCGTTGGGGACAGAGTACGCTTGGCGGATACCGATTTGATTATAGAAGTGGAACAGGATTTCACCACCTATGGCGATGAAATTACCTTTGGTGGTGGCAAGGTAATTCGTGATGGCATGGGACAGAGCAGTCGTGCTACACGCGAAGGCACACATGGTGTACTCGATCTCGTGATCACCAACGCCCTCATTCTCGACTACTGGGGCATTGTCAAGGGCGATATCGGTATCAAAGACGGGCGTATTGTGAAAGTGGGCAAGGCTGGCAACCCGGATATCATGAATGGTGTCGATCCAGAACTCGTTGTCGGAGCGTCAACGGAGGTGATCGCGGGCGAAAACTTATTAGTCACGGCGGGCGGTGTCGATAGCCATATTCACTTTATCGCCCCACAGCAAATCTACGAGGCGATTTCCAGTGGCATCACGACGATGATTGGTGGTGGAACGGGACCAGCAACAGGCACAAACGCCACAACGTGTACTCCTGGTGCGTGGAACCTCGCGCGTATGCTCCAATCAAGCGAACACTGGCCTATCAACTTCGGCTTTCTCGGCAAAGGCAACGCATCCACTGAAGCTCCACTTGTAGAGCAACTTGTCGCTGGTGCCTGTGGTCTCAAGCTCCACGAGGATTGGGGAACGACACCAGCCGCCATCGACACCTGCCTGAAAGTGAGCGATCAGTACGATGTACAAACCGCTATTCATACCGACACCATCAATGAGGCAGGCTTTGTTGAAGACACGATAGCCGCAATCGCCGGACGAACCATTCACACCTATCATACAGAGGGAGCAGGCGGTGGTCACGCGCCCGACATCATTCGTATCGCATCACAAGCCAACGTTCTGCCATCCTCCACGAATCCAACTCGACCATATACGCGCAATACATTGGCGGAACACTTAGATATGCTCATGGTGTGTCACCATCTCAACCCGCAGGTGCCAGAGGATGTCGCCTTTGCCGAGAGCCGCATCCGTCCCGAAACAATTGCCGCCGAGGATATTCTGCACGATCTCGGCGTATTCAGCATGATCTCTAGCGATTCACAGGCAATGGGACGCGTTGGCGAGGTCGTGATACGCACATGGCAAACGGCTCATAAGATGAAGGTGCAACGTGGCGCACTTGCTCAAGATACCGAACGGAACGATAATTTCAGAGTGAAACGCTATATCGCGAAATATACGATCAATCCAGCGATTACGCACGGCATGGCACAGCATATCGGCTCGATTGAACCGGGGAAGCTTGCTGATATCGTGCTGTGGCGACCAGCCCTTTTTGGCGTCAAACCCGAAATGATCGTCAAAGGTGGCCTCATTGCATGGAGCACAATGGGAGATGCCAACGCCTCGATTCCAACGCCACAACCTGTGCTCTACCGTCCCATGTTTGGCTCCTTTGGTGGAGCGGTTGCCGCCACAAGTCTGATCTTTGTTGCGAAAGCTGCTCTTGAAGCCGAAGTGCCACAAAAACTAGGTTTGCACAAAACAGCAGTCGCGGTCGAGCAATGCCGCACCATCGGCAAATTCAGCATGATTCACAATGATGCCACGCCAAACATCGAAGTCGATCCCGAAACCTACGAAGTACGGGCCGACGGTGAGCTACTGACATGTGAACCCGCCGACGTATTGCCACTGGCACAACGCTACTTTTTGTTCTAACTTCGCAGGAACCCGTAATGGGGTTTAACAAAATAATCAGGAGACG
>CAXTWV010000069.1:2653-9476 GCA_964248005.1 uncultured Ktedonobacteraceae bacterium
CACGTGCATTTCGAGTAGGCATTGCAGGTCCAGTAGGCAGTGGCAAGACAGCACTGGTAGACAGCCTG
Organism: uncultured Ktedonobacteraceae bacterium; assembly: GCA_964248005.1. GTDB lineage: Bacteria > Chloroflexota > Ktedonobacteria > Ktedonobacterales > Ktedonobacteraceae > JBBQVS01. Next base: position 2,722 of record CAXTWV010000069.1, read on the forward strand.
AGCAAACAATTATGGCCTACATATAATCTTGCCGTGGTGACAAACGATATTTATACGAAAGAGGATGCCGAGTTCTTGCTACGACAGGGGACGCTGCCAGCCGAGCGCATTCGTGGCGTCGAAACGGGTGGCTGTCCACATGCCGCGATTCGTGAAGATGCCTCGATGAATTTGGAGGCTATCGCTGACTTAGAAGAGAGCCTCCCACAACTTGAACTCATCTTTGTCGAGAGTGGTGGCGATAATCTCGCTGCTGCATTCAGTCCAGAACTTGTCGATGTGTTTATCTATGTCATCGATGTATCGGGTGGCGACAAAATTCCACGCAAGGGCGGTCCGGGTATCATGCGCTCTGACCTGCTCATCATCAACAAAATTGATCTTGCACCCCACGTAGGAGCTTCCTTAGAGGTCATGGAACGTGATGCGCGACATATGCGAAAGAATCTCCCCTTTATCTTTACCAATCTTAAGGATAGGACAGGACTTCAAGAAGTTATCGCATGGCTCGAACAGCATCTACAGTCTCCACAAGAGCAACGCCGCTCAGTAATCGATGCTCACGCGCCCTATGTGGGACAGCCGCATAGTCACGATTCTGACCATACGCACATCCATTAAGGTAAAGGCATCGCAAGGGGAACGCCCCTCCCATGCATAAATATGTTTCCCATCATGTCTGGTTGTATGGGAGGGGCGTTCCCCTTGGCCCTGTGATACGATCTTGTGCTATACTTTCCATAATTCATCTACTGGAGTTTAGGAAAGATATTCTCTCTTTCCCCTGTAATGGATGTTTATTAGTTTTTTAGGAGGATGAAGCATTGGCTATCGATGTTGTAACCATTCCCGAAGAGCAGGGCATTGAAACGCATGGTATCGAACGTGTGTCACCCACAACCCGCACTCACGTCCGCATTTTTGACAACTTCACCATGTGGCTCTCCGCCAATTTAGTGCTCTCCACATTTGCCCTTGGCACGCTCGCCATCCCCGTCTTCAAACTTGGGTTTTGGGATAGCGTGGGTGTAATCATCATTTTTAATATCCTTGGTGTATTACCCCCAGCATTTTTCTCCACATTGGGGCCGAAGTTGGGATTGAGGCAAATGACCATCTCACGTTTCTCCTTTGGCTGGATAGGTGCTATTATCATGGCACTCTTCAACATTGCGGCGTGTATCGGCTGGTCCGCCGTCAACGTGATTGTTGGTGGTCAATTACTCGTTGCGTTGAGTCACGGTGGCATTCCGCTTTGGGCCGGTATTCTACTGATTGCCATTCTCACAACCATCGTCAGTATCTATGGTTATAGATATGTCCATGGATATGAGCGTTACGCATGGATTCCGATGGCTGTCATATTCGTGATCTTGCTTATCGTAGCGGCTCCTCACTTCAGTGCTGTACCAACACAAAACGCTGGCCTTGCTGAAGTAGCTGCCTTTATCTCCTTTGGCGGTGCTATCTATGGATTCGCCACTGGCTGGAGTTCCTACGCGGCTGACTATAATGTCAATCAGCCTGAACAAACCGCGCCGAGTCGCGTCTTCTGGCTCACATTCCTGGGCATCGCGGTTCCCTGTGTGTTGCTAGAAACGCTGGGAGTGGCCTTCACGACCGCTTTAGGTAGTGTGAAAGCGTGGAATACTGCGTTTGGTTCGTTTGGCGACGTTGGAGGATTACTTTCCGCCGTTGTAAGTCCACTCGGTGGCTTCGGAAGCTTCATTCTCGTGTTACTAGCTCTAAGTATCATTGCTAACAACATTCCAAACGACTACAGCTTGGGATTGACCGTGCAAGTACTTGGAAAAGCTTTTCAGCAGGTAAAACGCTACGTTTGGACGCTTATCGGTGCTGTGATTTATGTTGCCATCGCGCTGATCGGTTCAACCAATTTCTCTGGCACGTTGAATAACTTCCTGCTACTTGTGGCCTATTGGCTGGGTCCGTGGGCGATTATTCTTATCATAGAACACTTTGTCTTCCGTCATGGACAGTACAACATAGACGATTGGAATACGCGTAGTCGGCTCCCTATTGGCTGGGCCGCTCTTGTGTCTATGGCAATTGGTCTAGTAGGTGCCTATCTTGGTGCTTCACAATCGCTTTTCACTGGTCCAGTCGCGGCATTGCTCGGTAACACAGATATCGGTTTTGAGCTTGGTGTGATACTAGCCGCCATTTCGTACTTCATCTTGAGACGGATTGAACTGAATAACAGTCCAATTGAGAAGGTTGCCGAGTAATAATCTCAGGAGAAGCCCAAATCAGTTTGTCGCAAGCATCGCTGGAGCTTCGGCAGTAACAAGAAATCGACGGTACTGATTTCTTTCCACTCAGCACAAAGACGTGCTCTATTTGTTAAGCAGTTCCGAAACTCAGCCCCAATTCTCTGAGCCACTTACGATAGGCAATCGCGGTTCGGTCAGAGCGGAGATGCAGTTCAGCTTGTAAATCGAGCGGTAAGAGTTCGGGTCTTTGTGATTCCACAATTGGAATGTCCTGGTACGTAATTTCGTCTTCAAACGTCCTGACCTGCTCATCGGTACTATTGCCATAATCCATCGCGACATAGGTCCATGCAATCGAGCGACGTTCCGCAACAGGCGTCACGGTAAAGTACATCGCGAAACGAGGGCCATCAGAAACCTTCACAAAGGAAGCTGTCAATGGACGTCTAACCGTATAGGTGTAGCTCACTCTTGCCCCTTTGCCTGTACCATCAGGGTCGGGTTGCCACACACTAATATCTTTCGCGACTATACCATCCGCCGTCGTCTCAGTACTATAATCTGAAAGTTCTGCGTGCTCAGGGTCTCCCAAATACCCTTGATGCACAAAGGGGAAATGCGTCACGTCCAGGAAGTTTTCTATCACTCTTGGTCCATTTGCATTGATAGTATATGGACCACAATGCACTTTACGAAACGTAGCATCATTCCACTGTGGAAACGCGGGAATATCATGCGAGGGCTTACCTAATGTTACCCAAATCCAGTCATATTTTTCCTGAACTTGATAGGAAATTGCATGTGCTGTTGTAGGAGGCTTTTGGAGAGGATGAGCAGGAAAGCGCACACATTGTCCATCCTCATTATACGTCCAGCCATGATAGGGACAGATAAGCGTACAGTTCTCGACTTTGCCTAAAGAAAGCTTTGTTCCCCGATGTAGACAAATATCACGCCAAGCGTGAATGCGATTGCCAACCCGCCACAAAACAATATCCTCTTCTAGCAAACGCACGGCGAGAGGCTTGCCTTCTTCGATATCTGATACATGCGCCACCACATGCCAATCGTTAACAAGAACGGGATCGTTGAGCATAAACATTTCCTTTCAAGACGCAAAAGCATGATAAGGAAGGATCGCATGAACACCTCGAATTCCTGCGTTGACCAGTTGCGTAATGTGTAGGTCCACGACCAGACTCGCTAACGCCACTGCGTCTCGCCGAGAAAGCGTATATTGCTGACGCATCAGATCAAGCATCGCTTCCAGTGCAATCATACTCGCTTCGTGAAGGTCTTCATGGAAACCCATAGTGACCCATCCAACTGGAGTCTTGGCATAAGGAGTAGTCAAGGAGCGCGTCTCATCAAGCGAGAACGTGAGGACAACTCGTTCCATTGGACATTCGATGGCCGTGCTACTTACCTCTCCATCAGCTTGGATGGCATGTCCATCACCAACCGAAAACAGTCCCATTGGAACGGAAATGGGTAAATAGAGGGTGCTACCTGCAACTAATTCCTTGCAATCGATATTGCCTCCCCAAGCACGTGGTGGTCCCGAAGGATGAAGTCCCGGTTCATCAGGAGGCATACCCATGATGCCCATAAAAGGGTGAAGCTTGATCTCGTGTCCATACTGATTGCGTCCTATCATGGCATCAGGATCAAGGGTCCAGAGGAGGTAGTGCTCTTCTCCCTGAACAATCCCAAGTCGTCTGTTCACGGGACTGTCCCATCCACCAGCGCACGTCCATCCCCACATTCCTGGCCGCACATCTTGAATCTGCACGACGAGATTCAGACCTGGCTGTGCTCCACGCAAAGCAATTGGTCCACAGAGAGCATGTCCACTATCACGTCCCTCAATCCGTGGCTCAAACTTGCGTGGACGCTCACTTGGGATGACTGATCTACGTGGTTCAAGGTTCCAGCCAGCATCTAGCGTGCTAAAAACCACTGTGTCACCGGGGTCAATAGTGAGAACAGGCGGAAAATTACGAGAAAATTGTCCGTGAAGTGTCTGTCTTTCAGGAGCAATAGTGTAAGTTGCCATGAGAAACCTTTCCCCTTTCTTGTATGAACGACGACCCGCTTACCTCAACCTATATGGAGGTGACACCTACAACTAGGCATAGTGTAGCACACGTTGGCGAAGTAGGAGAAATTTGTCGCTTCATACATCTATGGATAATACAGCAACCTAGATGATCTACGAAGCATTTTGAGAAGCTGCTATTGTGTAGTCTTTACCTCAATGTTTGAATAGTTCTGACAGTTAGAAGAAGGATTCGCAAGCCACATCCCTTGTATGTTACACTTTATTCTATGAGTACTCAACGAATAACATTACAAGAACTGAATGGGTATAATCAGGAAGACTTTGTTGCAGCCCTACGTGGACTCTTTGAGGGACCACCCTGGATAGTCACGCAAAGCTGGTATGCTCGTCCATTTGCTACCATTACTCATCTGCATCAGACTCTTTGTAATGTAATGTACGCTGCATCTCTTGAACAGAAAATAGCACTCCTGCAGGCACATCCTGATTTGGTTGGACGCGCAGCATTAGCGGGCACACTTACACCAGAGTCAACACAGGAACAAGCATCTGCTGGTTTGGATACGCTCTCACCTACGGAAATCGCGACATTTACCCAACTCAATCAGACCTATCATGACCGCTTCGGCTTTCCATTTGTGATTTGTGTGCGTGAAAATAAGAAGGCCAGCATTTTGGCTGGCTTTTCCAATCGCCTTCCCCATCCACGTTCACAAGAAATCGAAGTTGCGCTGGCTGAAGTCGCCAAGATATGTCTCTTCCGTTTACACGATCTTATAGCTCAAGATGACAGAGAAAGGAAATGAACATGGAGCATACCTATGAGATTAGCTATGGGAAAGCACGTGTTCCTGTTTACAGGGTGTATGCTACTCCGCTTTCAGGTATTCCGCCTCTCCCCGAATCGCTCTTTACGGGACGAGAAAATATTCTTTTTGCGGTGGAAGTGGATGTTGAAGTCTTCGGGAAAAATTTTCTGCCCGCATATACGCACGGTGATAATAGCATGATTGTAGCGACTGACACAATGAAAAACTTTATCCTGCAACAAGCACTCACCTTCAGTGGCTCGACGCTCGAAGCGTTTCTTACATCACTCGGTCAGCAATTTCTCACAACCTATCCTACAATGGAGCAGGTACAGTTGACAGGTAGAGAACTTTCCTTTCCACCAGCCCAGATCGTGACTGATGACCACACGCACGTTGAGGATAGTAACGTGTTGTTTAAACGCTCGCATGATGATTATGCTGTCGCGAGTATGGACTTTGTTTCGCGTGGAAAAGATATCGTCATAACGAGTCATCGTTGTGGACGTGTGGAACTTCAACTGCTAAAAATAACTGGTAGCGCATTCACTAATTTTGTTCGCGACACCTACACGACCTTGCCCGAACGAGTAGACCGCCCCTTATTTATCTATCTCGATGTCTATTGGAAATATACCGATGCTGCTAATGTACAGGAACGCTACATTCCCAGTGAACAAGTACGTGACGTGGTACAAGCTGTGTTCCATGAATTTGTGAGCGAGTCAATCCAGCATCTTGTCCATGAGATGGGGCTACGGCTTCTGACACGCTTTCCTCAGATGGCAGAGGTGAGCTTTGAAGGACAAAACCGCACACGAGACCTCATCGGCGTGTCTGAAACCGACTCTCAGCAGAAGGTGTACAGTGATCCTTTCTCAGCATATGGTATGATCAAGCTGACGATGACCAGACGTGATGCGAACGAGGAGCAATGAGATGGCTGGTCTTCTCACTACGCATATATTAGATACAGCACGCGGTCGCCCAGCATCGGACGTGGCTATCGAACTATGGCGATGCAACTCACAAGATGATGGAAATAGTTTATTAAAGACGGTATACACCAATACCGACGGACGCACCAATGACCCCTTGCTAGCAGACGATGAATTGCTGGTCGGTATTTACGAGCTAGTATTTATCGTGGGAAAGTATTTTACGAGCCAAAGAGGAACGGATACCACGCTGCCATTTCTTGATCGCATCCCTGTTCGCTTTGGTATTTCCGATGCAACTGCTCATTATCATATTCCATTGCTTGTTTCGCCGTGGGCTTACAGTACGTATCGAGGGAGTTAAGTTGTGAGCATCGAAACTTCTGCCTCTACTATCATGCAAAGGTGTGACATACTTGGCACGTATAGCGAGGAACCAAATCGTCTGACGCGCCCATTCGCCTCAGCAGCAATGCACAAGGTCAATCAGCTTGTTGGACAATGGATGCGCGATGCTGGCATGAGCGTTCAGCAGGATACAATAGGGAACATCATCGGACGCTACGAGGGACGCTCCCCTAGCCGTCATCATTCCCCGAATGCGGGCCTTCTTCATTCCCCGAATGCGGCTGCTACAAAAACGTTGCTTCTCGGCTCGCATCTCGATACGGTGCGTGACGCAGGCAAGTATGATGGACCACTCGGCGTCATG
>CAXTWV010000069.1:9576-11948 GCA_964248005.1 uncultured Ktedonobacteraceae bacterium
GTGCGCTGTCGGAGTGGCATTAGTCATAATCCGGCAGAGTCCGTCACAACAGAAGATGTCGCAATAGCCATTGCAGTAGTAGAGCGTTTTCTGGCACTACTAGCACAGGAGGAAACAAGCTGAATGAGTCTCTATGATCTAATTGTGCGTCATGGAACACTCGTCACTTCCACAGAGGTGAAACAGGCTGACATCGCCGTCGTCGATGGTCGCGTTGTAGCGATTGAGCCTGATCTCACAGGAACAAGCAAAAATGAGATTGACGCAAGCGGCTTGCATATTTTTCCTGGGGTCATAGATGCACACGTGCATTTTAATGAGCCGGGACGTACTGAGTGGGAAGGCTTTGCTACCGGAACAAGAGCACTAGCGGCAGGTGGAACCACTACGTATTTTGATATGCCACTCAATGCTCATCCACCAACACTTGATGCGACAAGTTTTGACCTAAAACTCGCGGCGGCACAAGCATCATCTCTGGTTGACTTTGCCTTCTGGGGAGGCTTAGTACCAGGGAATGTTTCACAACTGGAAGAACTCGCTGAACGGGGCGTGATTGGCTTCAAAGCCTTCATGAGTAATAGTGGCATCGACGATTTTTTAGCGGTTGACGACCTGACGCTCTATGAAGGCATGGTACAGGCAGCCAAGTTGGGAAGGATTGTCGCTGTACATGCCGAAAATGATGCGATTACAAGCAATCTCGCCCGCAGAGCTATTGAGCAGGGAAAAACAGGAAAACGCGACTATCTCGCTTCACGTCCCGTTATCGCGGAACTAGAGGCCATCGAACGCGCTATTCTCATGGCAAGTGAGACAGGTTGTTCTCTTCATATCGTCCATGTGAGCACAGGTCGTGGCGTTCGGCTGGTTGCTGCCGCACGAGCACGGGGAGTTGATGTCAGTTGTGAAACGTGTCCGCATTATCTTGTTCTAACAGAAGACGATGTTGAGGCATTAGGAGCGGTTGCGAAATGTGCTCCACCTCTCCGCTCTCAGGAGGAACGCGAGAATTTATGGCAACAAGTGTTGCAAGGAAATGTACCCATGATCGCCTCTGACCATTCACCTGCGCCAGCTGATATGAAAACGGATACTAACTTTTTTCGTGTGTGGGGTGGGATATCCGGTTGCCAGTCCCTCTTGTCATTGCTGCTGACGGATGGTTATGAGCACCGTTCGCTTGCATTAACCACAATCACGTCTTTGACGGCAGAGTATGTCGCTAGGCGTTTTGGTCTGTTCCCTCGCAAAGGACAGCTAGCATTGGATGCTGATGCAGATATGGTCCTGGTGAATCTGCAAGAGAAACACGAGCTACGAGCAAGTGACCTATTCTACCGACATCAGCAGAGTCCTTATGTAGGCAAATTGCTACGCGGACATATTGTCTCTACGCTCGTGCGTGGCAACACAATTTTTCACGAGGGAACCTTTATCGCTAAAGCTATTGGGCAGTTGCTACGACCCGTTATACTATAGACTATGTATACAACATCCTTGCAATGCCGCAAGATAATCGGAAGGTAGGTATCTATGTGGCAAACGTATTTGCGTCCAACGAGTCTCGAAGAGGCATTGGAACTTCTCCATTCGTTCGCAGGAGATGCACGTCTGGTTGCAGGAGGAACTGATGTGCTCGTTGAGTTACAGCGCGGCGTCAAACCAACGACGACGCTGATTGATATCACGGGATTACAAGACCTGAAATCTATACATGTTGAAGACGAGTATCTCTTCCTCGGTGCGCTTACCACGCATAATGATATTGTAGCCTCTGCCGACTGCATGCGCTATGCGTTGCCCCTGGCACAAGCATGTTGGGAAGTGGGTGCGCCTCAAATTCGCACTCGTGCGACGATAGCTGGCAATCTCGTGACAGCCTCACCAGCGAATGATACCATTACTCCATTGATGGCCTTAAATGCGGAAGTGGTGCTTGTCAGTACTATAGGAAAGCGCGTCGTCTCCTTGCAAGACTTTTATACTGGCTTTCGCCGTACTGTGCTCAGACCCGATGAACTGCTGTATGCAATTCGTATTCCACTTATGAAATCCGATCAACGAGGTCTTTTTCTCAAATTAGGATTACGACGCGCACAGGCTATTTCGGTTCTCAATATCGCATTTGTCCTGACCTTCTCTGGTGAATACATCCGCGAAGCACGTATTACACTAGGCTGTCTGGCTCCAACCATTGTTCATGCCCCTACAGTTGAAGCATTTTTACAAGGGAAACGCCTTGACCACGAAATATGCATTGAGGCGGGACGACTTGCCAATGAAGATGTCAATCCTATCGACGATATTCGCGGTTCAGGAGTCTATCGACGCGAAACCTTAGCCAATCTAGTTACGCTTGGACTACAACG
>CAXTWV010000069.1:12048-17760 GCA_964248005.1 uncultured Ktedonobacteraceae bacterium
TTTTGTATTCCTGGTATGTTGATGGCGGGTGCGAAACTGCTACAAGAGTGTCCACACCCTGATATGAATCAGGTGCAGACAGCACTCAGTGGCAACATCTGCCGTTGCACAGGATACCGCAAAATTCTCGACGCCGTTTTGAGTGTGCCACATTCAGGAATTGAAGAAGGCACACGGCTAGGAGACAAAGCATGACATCTCTTATCGGAGCCTCCGTACCACGACCAGATGCACGAGGCAAAGTAACTGGTGCGACAAACTACCCGGCAGACTTGGTGCGGCCCGGCATGTTGCATCTACAGGTCGTCTTTGCGCACCGTCCACATGCCCATATTCGCTCCATTGATGTTGATGCCGCGTTACAGCATCCAGGAGTTGTGGCAGTCTTGACAGCAGAAGACGTACCTTATAATGCATTTGGCTTGATTGATGCTGACCAACCCGTGCTGTGTTCTGATGTTGTGCGCTTTACAGGCGACAAAGTTGCGCTTGTTGTGGCTGAAACGAAAGAGGCAGCCATAGCAGGCGCGAAGTTGGTAACGGTGGATTATGAGAATCTGCCTACAGTAAGTGATGCACGCTCAGCATTGTCACCCAATGCCCCATTGGTTCATGAACATTTGGGGAGCAACCAATTATTGCATGTCCCTATTTCTAAAGGGAATGTAGCGCGTGCGTTTGCCGAAGCTGATGTCGTGCTCGATGGAGAGTTTACCACCTCCTGGCAAGAACATGCCTTTCTCCAACCAGAAGCAGGCATCGCCTACATAGATGATGATGGTCGTGTCATTCTCGAAACGGCAGGTCAATGGTTGCATGAGGATCGTCGTCAAATTGCCCAGATGCTGCAACTGCCAGAAGAACAGGTTGTTGTTCGCTATGCCGCCATCGGGGGTGCCTTCGGTGGACGAGAAGACTTGTCTATTCAACATATACTGGCCCTTGCAGCCTGGAAGTTGAAGCGGCCTTGCGCACTCGTTTGGAGTCGTGAGGAGTCGATGATCGCCCACCACAAACGGCACCCAGTAAATATTCGTTGTCGCTGGAGTGCTCTGAAAGATGGTCACATCACAGCTGTGAAAGCTGAGGTAATTCTTGATGGTGGAGCGTATGCCTCGACGAGTGTAGAAGTCTTGAAAGCTGTGACGCTCTTCACGAGTGGCTGCTACGAGATTCCGAACATTATGGTTGATGGTTATGCAGTGTATACAAACAACATACCGTCGGGTGCATTTCGCGGTTTTGGCGCACCACAAGCACAGTTCTCTAGCGAGGTGATGGTCACACGCCTTGCTCAGGCACTAGGAATTGACCCAGTAGAGATGCGACGACGCAATATCTATCGCGAAGGCAGCATCGAGCCAACGCAACAACCCTTGCCGTCGGGCGTAAGCGCACTACCCGTACTTGAACGTTGTGTTGAAGAGGTACGCACTCGCATGGGTGATGCGACAAAAGCACAACATCAAACATCAGCACCACATCTGCGCCGAGGCATAGGTATCGCGTGTGGCATAAAAAATGTTGGCTACTCCTTTGGCTACCCGGAGCAAGCCACAGCAACGGTAGAACTCTTTGGCGAGGCGGACCTGGAACGCGCTATTGTACGGGTAGGGGCGGCAGATGTCGGACAGGGAACGCATCTCATCCTGCGTCAGATCGCGGCTGAAACACTTGGTTTGTCTCTCGATTCAGTGACAATGATTTGTAATGACAGTAGTGAAGCTCCGAACGCAGGAAGTGCCTCAGCTTCGCGCATGACGCTAATGGGAGGAAGTGCAGTACAGGAAGCGGCAGCAGAGGCCAAAAAGCAATGGGGCTTCACGGACGACCAACATGTCACCGTCACGAAACAATACCGTCCACCTACGACAACGCCGATGGATTCCCTTACAGGTGCAAGTAAACCAAATTATTGCTATGGCTATGCAGCACAAGCGGTAGAGGTGGAAGTGAACATCTTAACGGGACAGGTTCAGGTACTCAAGATCATTAGCGTCCACGATGTCGGGCAGGCAATCAACCGCCAGCAGGTAGAAGGACAAATCGAGGGCTGTCTGGCTCAGGCACTTGGATACGCGCTACTAGAGAACTTCCAGGTGCGCGATGGTCGCGTCTTGACGCCATACTTTAGCACATACTTACTACCAACCATTCGCGACATGCCCACAGAAATTGTGCCAGTGATACTGGAGCTAGCAGATGCCAATGGACCCTATGGTGCGCGGGGTATGGCTGAAATGCCGCTAGTTCCTTTCGCACCAGCAGTAGCCTCCGCTATTCACGACGCAACAGGCATCTGGCTCACTCAACAACCGATGACACCAGAACGAGTACTAGCAGCACTCAGCAATGCATCCGTCAAATAACATGACAACGGCAAGGAACGATTATGCATGTTAAAAGATAGATTGGATATGCAACGCCTGTAGGGGCTATAATTCATTACGCCCTCGCGCCGCATTACACCATGAACGAGGGCGTAATGAATTATAGCCCCTACATCCGAACCAAATTGCCATAGGAAAGAGATATTTATGAGTACGATGTTACGCATTACAATCAACTCAATAAAATTTACAGCACGCATGGAAGAGGAGGATGCACCACAAACGTGTGCAGCATTCATAAAGCTCTTGCCATTTCACAACAAAATCATCCATGCACGATGGAGTGGAGAAGCAGCGTGGATTCCGCTAGGCGATTTTCAGGTGGGAGTGGGCTACGAAAACCATACTAGCTACCCAGCCCCAGGTCAAGTTCTGCTCTATCCCGGCGGCTTCAGCGAGACAGAAATCCTTTTTCCCTACGGGGGCACGCGTTTTGCGAGCAAGCTTGGGCAATTAGCAGGCAATCACTTTTTAACCATCGTATCGGGCAATGAGCAACTGCGCGAACTAGGACACAAGGTTCTTTGGGAGGGTGCGCAGGATATCGTGTTTGAAAAAGTTAAGGAAACTCCATGACATCACTGCTTATTCAGCATGCAGAACTGCTTGTATCAATGGATGATGACGACCAACGTTGGCAAGATGGTGGTCTCTATGTTGAGGACAATGTAATTCAGCAGATTGGACCTACCGATCAGCTTTCACAGATTGCCGATCAGGTGATAGACGCACGGCATATGCTCATCCTGCCAGGGCTGGTAAACACGCATCATCACTTTTACCAGACCTTGACGCGCAATCTTCCGGCTGCTCAAGATGCGAACTTATTTGACTGGCTGCGCATTCACTATCCAATTTGGGCTGGTCTCACGCCTGAAGCCATCGCTATCAGCACAAAGGTCGCGATTGCCGAATTAATGCTGTCCGGCTGTACCACCTCAAGCGATCATTGCTATATCTGGCCTCATGGTGCTCGCCTTGACGATCAAATTCAGGCGGCTACTGAGATGAACTTTCGTTTTCACGCCGCGCGTGGTTCTATGTCGGTCGGCGAAACACAGGATGGCTTGCCGCCTGATTCAGTAGTGGAGGACGAGGATGCAATCCTACGTGATTCACAGCGTGTGATTGAGGAGTATCATGACGCCAGTCGTTACGCGATGCTACGTATCGTACTGGCTCCATGTTCGCCGTTCTCAGTCTCCCCTGAATTGATGCGACAAAGTGTGGCATTGGCTCGCTCATATGGTGTACATTCACATACACATCTCGCTGAAACACAAGATGAGGCAACCTATTGCACGGCGACCTTTGGTCGTTCACCAGTAGAATTAGCAGAAGACCTGGGATGGGTTGGGTCAGATGTGTGGCACGCACATATGGTACACCCTGGGATAAATGAGATAACGCGTCTAGGACAAACGCATACAGGTATCGCGCATTGTCCTAGCTCAAATATGCGGCTTGCCTCTGGTATCGCGCCAGTTCGACAGTTGCAGCAAGCAGGGGTACGCGTTGGTCTCGGCGTAGATGGTTCGGCCTCTAACGACGGTTCACATATGTTGGCAGAGGCGCGTCAAGCTCTGCTCTTACAGCGTGTTACGGGAAATCCAGCCGCGATGAGTAGCAAGGAAGCATTATGGCTAGCAACACGCGGTGGCGCAACTGTGCTAGGACGTGACGACATTGGCTACCTCGCTCCTGGTATGGCAGCGGATTTCATCGGCTATCGCCTGGACACTCTAGCTCTAGCAGGAGGGGCTATTCACGACCCGTTGGCATCACTCGTTTTTTGTCATCCTCCGCACGTAGACTTGAGTGTGATTAACGGAAAAGTGCGTATCCAGAACTCTACTCTGCTCGATATTGACGTAGTTCCACTCATCGAACGACATAATGCCATTGCCTATGCCTTGGCACGCGGAGAGCTTCGTTAGCATTGCTCTCTTTGCAATGCTATAATGAGAAGGAATCAAGCAACGATAATGTTATACCAGGATGTATAGTAAATAGTGCATCCAGTAAGAAACTAGGAGACGGTAGGGGCAGCAATTCATTGCGCCCACGGACGAGCGAAGCAATGTCCGTTCCTTATGAAGTTACTAGATGCATCAGTAAAGGAGAGTTCCATGCCAGAAGCTGTTATTGTCTCCACCGCCCGTAGTCCAATTGGTCGAGCCATGAAGGGATCGTTAGTCGATTGCCGACCTGATGACCTCGCCGCAACAATTGTAAAAGCAGCACTTGCCAAGGTGCCTCAACTCGATCCCAACTCGGTCCAGGACTTAATGCTTGGGTGTGGTGAACCTGCAGGTGAGTCGGGTTACAATCTCGCACGCGTGGTCGCTATTCTTGCTGGAATGCCTACAGTCCCAGGTACAACAGTGAACCGCTACTGCTCATCATCACTGCAAACAATCCGCATGGCATTCCATGCCATCAAAGCGGGTGAGGGCGATGTGTTTATAGCTGCTGGCGTCGAGACGGTGAGTCGTTTCGTTAATGGCATGGCTGATATGGGTCCCCATAATACAGCCTTCGCTCAGGCTGAGGAACGTACTGAGGAACAAGCGAAGGGTGCCGATACGTGGAAACCAGCATCTGGAATGTCTAACGTCTATATCGCGATGGGCCAGACCGCCGAAAACGTCCGCCTCTCCGAAAACGTGAGCCGTCGCGAGATGGACGAGTTCGCCGCCCTATCGCAGCAGCGAGCGGTCAATTCACAGCAGAACGGTTTCTTCGCACGTGAGATCACGCCAATCACCACACCAAATGGTAAGCAAGTAAGCAAGGACGATGGTCCCCGTCCTGGCACGACGGTAGAGAAATTGTCTGAATTGCAACCCGTCTTTCGTCCCGATGGTGAGGTGACGGCTGGCAACTCCTGTCCACTCAATGACGGTGCCGCTGCCGTGATAGTGATGAGCGACACCAGAGCGCGTGAACTGGGCATCACTCCGTTAGCACGTATCGTGGCAAGTGGAGTGTCGGCACTAAATCCTGAAATCATGGGGCTAGGTCCAGTTGGAGCAAGCCAACAAGCATTGAGCAGAGCAGGAATGACAATCAACGATATCGATCTAGTTGAAATCAACGAAGCGTTCGCCGCTCAAGTGATTCCATCAGCACGGCATCTAAACATTCCATGGGACAAGCTTAATGTCAATGGCGGTGCGATTGCACTAGGCCATCCCTATGGTATGACAGGTGCTCGCATTATGAACACTCTGCTTAACGGTCTGCAATCTGCTGACAAGACATTTGGCCTCGAAACCATGTGCGTTGGCGGCGGACAAGGCATGGCGATGATTATCGAGCG
>CAXTWV010000070.1:0-8897 GCA_964248005.1 uncultured Ktedonobacteraceae bacterium
TCGGCCTTGCCTAGATACTCGCTCAACTTACGAATACTCGATATTTGCTGCTCCGAAGCAGAAGCATTAACATCATTGTACGTTTGACTATTGTTGCTGTCTACAGTAGCTTGTGGAGTATACATGCGTCCACTGCCATTAGTAAATTCATTGCGCGTTACTGGCGCATCAACAATACGATGTTCTTCACTCAATTCAGGAGCGAACTGGGTGCCAAAGCCTAATGCTGCCAAGGCGCGACCTATTGCACCCGTTTCAGCTTTTTCGATATAGTCGGGAAAGCTAGATGCTTGCTCCGACTTTGTTCCTGTCGCAACACCCCCTTTACCATCTTTAACTACTGCCCGAAAGATAGCAAAGCCTTTGGCACGCTTTATAGCTTTTACATTGCTGTTCTGATTACCTGCAACGTCCATTTCCTCGTTGGTCTCACGGTCAAGGTCAAGGTGTATCATTTCAGTCTCGATAGTACCATGTGGACATTGCTCACGGAACCAGGCGAGTCGCCACTGCACGGGCAGATAGTCTTTGGAACCTCCTCTGCTTCTTAGTTTTATGAGGTGCTCATTAGGATTAAATGCATGAGGAAACTGAGTAGTTTGCTGCTGCTCGTTACTTTGATCGATCATCGTCTGCTCCTTTTTTTTGAAAATTTGTTCTAATTAAATTATACAAGCTATGCCAATACTTGTCAAATTGGCTCTAGCTATCTATTCTTTTTGTGTCAGTCATTAGAGGAAATTTAACCTTAGCCTCACTGTATATTATCTAATCCTTAGAGCTTTGGTTACGTATTATGGTGGCATAACTTGTATAAAATACTTAGGAAGTGCTATTCTAAAGAAAAAATGCTCGTGATGATTGATAAGTCAATGAGAGGCGGTGCTAAAAAATGGAAGCCGCGGAAATGCCATCTGACGAACGGCTTCATGCAAGTGCTGTACAATTTCTTCTCGATGGTCATGAAGAAGACGCTGCTAACGTCTTGTTATCTTGCATACTGCAAATAAGCGTAACGAGTGACAATTGGTATAGAGGAAGCAAAGAGCTTTTCGGTGTCGAAGTAAATGTAATAGGTTCTCGTACTGCTTATGATATTTTAAGTAGCAGACATCATTCAGTGACACAGGCCGTGAAAAGAGCTATAGATGCTGTGCTACCGCCTAATTTTTATGTTAGCCGCATCATAGCGAGTGCAAGACTTGTCGATATTGATCCAGCTTGGAAAGCTGAGTTACTCGAAATTGCACGTGGCAAAGGGATATACAACCAAGGTGTAAATGCAACGAAAACATGGAACAACCTTCGTTTTCGCTCTGTCAGTGAAATACGGATAGCAGAGGCATTAGATAAGGCTGGTGTTATGTTCTTACCAAATTGTTTGGCTCGTCTTACGACGCCGGAAGGACGCAAGAACAGAGAGGCCGACTTTCTTGTATGCTTCAATGGGAACTGGGGTATATTAGAAGTTGATGGCGAACCATTTCATCCTGCAACACGTACAGTAGATGACCATAAAAGAGATAGGCTTTTTCACTATCATGGTATTCGGGTTGTTGAACACTTTGATGCCTCTGAATGCTACAGTAATCCTGATGGAGTGGTAAGAGAATTTCTAAAACTCTTGAAGTAGTGGAGTAGGGACTGATTGATCGCGTCCTCGTCGGCAATCGAGACGCCGACGAGGACGCGATTAATCGGTCCCTACAGGTTCGTGTACTTGTTAAAGCAACACTGTTACGATAGTTGCGTCAACAAATCATTCAATCTATTGACGAAGCGCACGGGGTCTTCCAGTTGCTCGCCTGCGCTTAGGACGGATTGATCGAAGAGTACCAAGGCCCAATCTGTGAAGCGTTGCTCGTCTTGTACCTCTTTCAGTTTGCGTACAAGAGCGTGCGTAGGATTAATCTCTAGGATTGGTTTGGTGTTAGGAATGGATTGCCCGACCGCTTTGAGCATACGTTGCAAGTTCGGGTCAATGTCGTACTCACCGACGACCAGACAGGCGGGTGAGGTAGTCAGACGTGAGGTGACACGCACATCCTTCACCTTCTCACTGAGCACTTTCTTGAGATGCTCGGTCAGCTCTTGTGATTCAGAGGCAGCCTTTTCTTGCTCCTCTTTCTCCTGCGCATCCTCCATCTTGCTCAGGTCAATCTCGCCCTTCGAGACGGACTGTAAGGGCTTCCCGTCGTACTCGAACAGTTCGGTACCTAGCACATAATCGACAGGATCGGAAAGCAGCAGGACCTCGATATCCTTCTTCTTAAAGATTTCTAGGAGTGGGCTTTCCTTCGCCGCCGCGAACGTCTCAGCGGTGATGTAGTAAATCTTGTCCTGCCCATCTTTCATCCGATCTACATAGTCCTGGAACGAAACGTCTTGCGTCTCGGATGACGTGAGCGTTGAGGAGAAACGCAATAGCTTTGAGATGGCGTCTTTGTTTGTCGAGTCCTCTGGAATGCCTTCCTTGAGGGCACGCCCAAACTCTTTCCAGAATGTGGCGTACTTCTCAGGCTCATTTTTGGCGAGGTCGGCGAGCAGACCCAATACTTTTTTCGTGGCGTTAGAGCGAATCGTGTCAAGTATCTTATTCTGTTGCAGCAGTTCGCGTGACACGTTGAGCGGCAAGTCGCTAGAGTCTACGATGCCACGTACAAAGCGTAGATAGCTTGGCATAAGCTTTTCGGCATCATCCATGATGAAGACGCGACGTACATAGAGCTTCACCCCGTGGTGCCGTTCGCGACTGAACAGGTCGAATGGAGCACGGGCTGGAATATACAGCAGTAGCGTGTACTCGTAATTGCCCTCCATGCGGCTATGAACATAGGCCAGAGGGTCCTCGAAGTCATGCGAAATGTGCTTGTAGAACTCATTGTAGTCCTCAACGCTAATCTCGCTCTTGGAACGTGCCCAGAGTGCCGATGCTTGATTGACGCGCTCCTCTTCGCCCTGCTTCTCCTCATCCTCGCTCTGCATCAGAATGGGAATTGTGATGTGGTCAGAGTAGGTGCGAATAATCGAGCGTAGACGAGAGCCACTGAGTAGGTCATCTTCATCTTCGCGTAGGTGCAATGTTACCTCAGTGCCACGTCCAGGATGTTCGATAGTCTCAAGCGTGTAGCTACCACGTCCATCGGACTCCCATTGCACGCCATGTTCCGCGCTCAATCCCGCATGGCGCGTTGTTAGCATCACCTTGTCAGCGACAACGAATGACGAGTAGAAACCGACGCCGAACTGTCCAATCAAGTTGGCATCTTTCTTCTGATCACCTGTCAATGATTGGAAAAACTCGCGTGTACCAGACTTCGCAATCGTGCCAATGTGCTCAATCACCTCGTCACGCGTCATACCAATACCGTTATCCGCGATAGTGATGGTGCGTGCATCCTTATCAAAGGAAATGCGAATGTATAGATCGGTATCATTCTCGGCTAACGCCTGATCTGAAAGCATATCAAAGCGGAGTCGATCAATCGCATCCGATGCGTTCGAGATCAGTTCGCGCAAAAATATTTCTTTGTTACTGTAGAGTGAGTGAATCATCAAATCAAGCAGTTGTGTAACCTCTGCCTGAAAGCTCAAATTTTCTTTCTGTGCCTCGACAACCATGCTAAATCTCCCAAAAGAGCTAATTCCTATAGTCAGACAAACGAAAACGCTTCATTGCCTGTTGTGTATCCAAATCCTCTACAATGTACCAAATTTTGCCCTTTTTTACAACCTCTCTTGCAGGGCAGATGGTGCAAATGAATAAAATAATTGGGGTACGTCGATTGTAGGGGTCTAATTCTATTACACCCTTTTGGCAACAGGCCATGTATGCCGCTGATGAGAAGCGTTTCAACATCCGTCGCAATTGTGTATTGCCAAAAGGGTGTAATAGAATTAGACCCCTACGAGCGTTTTGTATTCTCTTTATCACGCCCTCGATAGTAGACACCTAAATCGCTTCTCCATCGTGTACTTAGGTATAGTCCGATGTGACACGTAGTATAGAAAGAAGAAACAACATGCAACAAACAACCGAACGACCCGCTGAAGCGAGTGGAACACTAACCATTGGTGGAGATTTACAGGTATACCGACTTGGCTTTGGTTCCATGCGCCTCACTGGTGATGGTATATGGGGACAACCAAAGGATAAGCAAGAAGCACTCGCTGTTTTGCATCGTGCCCTTGAATTGGGTATTAACCTGATCGACACCGCTGACTCCTATGGGCCAGAGGTCAGCGAGGAGCTAATCGCGGAGGCATTATATCCCTATCCAAAGGGACTTGTGATTGCAACCAAGGGCGGACTCCTGCGTACCGGTCCAGGTCAATGGCCTCAAGATGGTAGCCCCAAGCATCTGGAAGAGGCTCTGGAAGCAAGCTTGAAACGTTTGCGCCTCGATACTATCGACATCTATCAGTTCCATCGTCCAGACCCCAAAGTGCCATTCGAGGATTCGGTAGGGACGATTGCGAAGATGAAAGCCGAGGGCAAGATTCGCCACGTTGGACTCTCTAACGTCACGGTTGAGCAACTCGCACAAGCACAGAAGATTGTTCCTATTGTCACGGTTCAGAACCACTACAATCTCTCGAAGCGTGAGTCTGAAGGTATGACGAAACAGCAGTCAGAAGAGATGATTGATACCTGTGCGCGTCAAGGTATCGGCTTCATTCCCTGGAATCCTCTCTCTACAGGAGAACTTGCGAAGCAGGGTGGGCCGCTTGACCAAATCGCAAAACAGCATAATGCACAACCAAGCCAGATCGCTCTGGCATGGCTCCTGCATCGTTCCAGCACCATGCTTCCAATTCCTGGTACTTCATCAGTGAAGCACCTCGAAGAGAACGTGATGGGTGCAACCATAAAACTGACGCAGCAAGAGTACGATACAATAAATAACAGCAGTAAATAACCCTGTAGGGGTCTAATTCATTACACCCTCGTCGCGCTTCACAACAGCGACGAGGGTGTAATGAATTAGACCCCTACAAATGATTCTCCTGTAGCAAACAGGCAATCAATCCGGTCCAGCCTGTTTGGTGGTTGGCACCAATGCCTGCACCGTTGTCGCCGTGAAAATATTCGTAGAATAGCAGTAAGTCACGCCAGTTGGGGTCTTGCTGAAACTTCTCGACACCCCCATGTACGGCCCTGCGTCCTTGCTCATCACGTAGAAAGATGTGCGCGAGACGTTGTGAAATTTCTTCCGCAATCTGCTGTAGGTTCATTTGCTTTCCTGAGCCAGTAGGAAACTCGATTGTGAAGTTGTCTCCATAGAAGCCGTAGAACGTTTGTAGGGCGTGGATGACAAGGTAGTTCAGTGGAAACCAGATGGGACCGCGCCAGTTTGAATTTCCGCCAAATAGTCCCGTTGTTGACTCGGCTGGTTCATAGTCTACGCTATATGTCATGCCACCTAGCTCTAACGTGTAAGGATGGTCCTTGTGATAACGCGAAAGGGAGCGTAAACCATAGTCCGAAAGAAATTCTGTCTCATCAAGCATTGTTGATAAGATGCGTCCGAGTTTCTGACGATTGACAATTGCCAGGAGCAGGTTCTCACCCTGTCCCGTTTCTTGTGTTGTCTCGATATGGTTGCCTGTCTGCTCCCAATTATTGATAAACCATTCCATACGTCGCTTAAAACTGGGTAAGCGGTCAATCAAGCTTGAATCCAGGACAGAGATAGCGAAAAGAGGAATAAGTCCTACCATAGAACGTACTTGTAAGGGGATGTGTGTACCATCACCACGATGCAAGACATCATAGTAAAAGCCGTCTTGTTCATCCCATAATTCAAGACCGTCAGCCCCCATATTATTCATTGCTTGCGCGATATAGACGAAGTGTTCAAAGAACTTACTTGCAATGTCACTGTAGTCAAGATTCTCTTGGGCTAGTTCAAGGGCAATGGTCAACATATTTAAGCAGTACATGCCCATCCAGCTTGTGCCGTCCGATTGCTCAAGAAAGCTACCATCGGGAAGCTTGAGATTGCGGTCAAACACTCCTATGTTGTCTAAACCGAGAAAGCCACCTTGAAATACGTTTTGACCTTCGTAGTCTTTGCGGTTGACCCACCATGTGAAGTTGAGCAAGAGCTTCTGGAAAATACGCTCTAAGAATTCGCGATCTCCTGTACCTGTGCGATCCTTCTCAAGCTTGTACACCTGATAGGCCGCCCATGCGTGAACGGGTGGGTTCACATCACCAAAGGCCCATTCGTAGGCGGGAATTTGCCCGCTAGGATGCATATACCATTCACGGAGCAGCAGAATGAGTTGGTTTTTGGCAAAGTCGGGATCGATAAGCGCGAAGGTGACACAATGAAACGCGAGGTCCCATGCTGCATACCACGGATACTCCCACTTGTCGGGCATGGAGAGTATGTCTTCGTTGAAGAGGTTCGTCCAATCGTGGTTGCGCCCATGCAGGCGTTGTGGCGGTGGTGGCGGCTCAGCCGGATCGCCAGCAAGCCACGTTTTGACATCATAATAGTAGTACTGTTTCGTCCATAACATACCCGCGAATGCCTGACGCTGCACACGAAACACGTCCTCTGACTGGTTAGGCGGAAGCACTTCCTTATAGAAATCATCAGCCTCTTGCATCCGTTGTGTGAAAACATCTGAAAACGTTTGCGCGAAGGGTGCGATGCTATCGGGTCCACTATCGCTGAAGCGTAGCTCAACAGTTTTTGTCTCGCCAGCAGCAAGTGTGAAATGGTAATGTGCCGCGACTTTTGTACCTGTTTGCGCCGGATTGACTACATCTTGTTTGCTATGTACGATGTAGTCGTTAAAACTGTCCTTCACATAAGGGCTAGCGTTAGGCGTGTTATAGAGGTGTTCCGTATTCGTATCGTTTTCGGTGAAGAGCAGTGTTGGTGAGTCATTGGCATAGAGCCAGCGTGTACCATAAGAGTCATTAACAACTTTCACTGTCCTAAGCGCAGGAAATGCGGTATGCTGAAAATTACTCAGTGATGGACGAGGTGTGTTGGCCTGCCATGACCAGACATTGCGAAACCAGAGTGTTGGTAAAAGATCGAGATCGGTTGCATCTGGACCGCGATTCGTCACAGTGATACGCATCAGAATATCTTCGGCACTAGCTTTCGCGTATTCAACGAGGACATCGAAATAACGGTTCTCGTCAAAGGCCCCCGTATCGATCAGCTCATATTCTGGAACTGTACGTCCACGCCGGGCGTTTTCCTCTACAAGATGCTCGTATGGATAGGCTGCTTGCGGATATTTATACAGATATTTCATATAGGTGTGAGTGGGCGTGTTATCCAAATAATAATAATATTCCTTCACATCCTCGCCGTGATTGCCCTGTGGTCCGGTTAAGCCAAAGAGCCGCTCTTTCAAAATAGGGTCATTCCCGTTCCAGAGTGCAATGGCAAGGCATATCTGCTGGTGCCGATCACACACCCCTGCCAAACCATCTTCGCCCCAACGATACGCCTTTGACCGTGCCGAATCGTGTGGCAAATAATTCCAGGCATCCCCATCGGGGCTATAATCTTCGCGCACCGTACCCCATGTACGCTCACTGATGTACGGTCCCCAGCGTTTCCAATAAACACTACGCTCCTGATCTTGCTGGAGCCGCTCGCGTTCTGGTGTCATACTAGTCTTCCTTTCTCTTCAGAGAAAACGTCTGTAGGGGTCTAATTCATTACACCCTCGCGCCTCATCACATGGGGGACGAAGGGTGTAATGAATTAGACCCCTACAGACGTTCTTGTCTTTCACTGTTGCATCATATATCTTCTGTAACAATAGCGCAATATGCTTAAGAGCGTATTAAAGCGCGAGCGAAAGAATTCCTGTGGTGCTAGAACTGCGATTGCCGGTGAGTTCAAGCCGCGTACTTTGCACGACGCCTTCAATCATGCGAAAGAGGACGTTGAGGTGAAACGGTTTCTCGACGCCGAGAATGTTGCGTCTCTCAATCTCTTGCCTGGGCAGTTCGCTACTCATGATGATCGCGGGAATATGTTTCAACGCTTTTTTCGCGTGTAACTTGTCGTAAAGTTCCAGGCCGCTCATATCGGGCAGTTGATAATCAAAGAGGAACAGGTGCGGCTTAATAATGCCAACAATTTCTAGTGCCTCGGCACATGTGGCGGCGAAAATAGGTTGATATGGTGTTTCGCTATTCATCATTTTGTCGAGCATGTGCCTGATGAACGCGCTATCATCTACGACCAGAATGGTTTTAGCGGGAACAGAAATATGTGGAGGTGGAACCACCTGTAAACTTGTCATAAAAATGAACCTTCTTCCAACATTACTGCTTGAGCGTTCGGAAACACTCATAGCACTCTACGTCTTACAAGAAAGAACGGTTCACTTTCCTTCCGTTTGCATGTTTGGCTAGTACCAACAGGTACATGTTGCTCTATGCTGACGTGATAAAATGGATATACTCTATCTTCGCGTACTAAACGCTGAAGGTAATTAGGTAACGAGGAGAGAAATGTTATGGATGATACCGAATTACTGCAACGCATAGAGAGTCTTGTCAATGAAGAGCATCATCTCACACAACGCGGCGAGGAAGAAGGAGGACTGAATGCTGATGAGCATCAGCGTATGAAGGCTCTTGAGGTAAGCCTCGACCAGTGCTGGGACCTCTTACGCCAGAGACGCGCACGTCGCTCGGCTGGTCTCAATCCCGATGAAGCCAAGCCTCGCGATGAAGCCATTGTCGAACACTTCCAACAATAGGTAGGGACCGATTCATCGCGTCCTGCTGGCATTTCGAGTGCTAACAAGGACGCGATGATGAGATTTAACAAAATAGTACGGATACCTGTAGGGACCGATGTATCACGTCCTTGTTCGGGTGTCGAGATGCCACAAGGACGTGATACATC
>CAXTWV010000070.1:8907-17733 GCA_964248005.1 uncultured Ktedonobacteraceae bacterium
CCCCCCGCCCCCACCCCCCCCCGGGCCCCGCCGCCCCCCGGTGGTTGGGGGGGGGGGGCCCCGCGGCGGGCCACCCTAGTTGGAATGACACATGTCGTTTGACAGACTACTACCCCTGACGTATCCAAAGTATTTTGTCAAATTGCATAATCGGTCCCTGCACGCCTTGCGTCATGTATGTAGTGGGCGTTAAAATAGGATAGATAGGAATGTTTGCATAGCCTACAACGATAGTGGGCATACACAAAGTGTGTACGATAGCACTGCTACGAGCGGTGGAAGGATGAGAACATGGCAACCGAGATTCAGTCGTCGCAAGGCGTAGACTTTTACCTGATGGATGAGCTACTCACTGCAGAGGAGCGGGGAATTCGTGACAAGGTACGCGACTTCTGTGATCGAGAGGTCATTCCAATTATTAACGATTACTGGGAGCGTGCGGAATTTCCGTTCGAGCTGATTCCCAAGCTTGCTGCCCTGAATATCGCGGGTGGTGCGATTCAGGGCTATGGTTGTCCAGGCATGAGTGATACTGCGTCGGGTTTGATTGCGTTGGAGTTGGCACGCGGCGATGCAAGTGTATGTACCTTCTTTGGTGTGCATTCGGGTCTTGCAATGTCCTCTATCGCGATGCTTGGTTCGGAAGAGCAAAAACAGCGTTGGTTGCCCGCGATGGCACGCATGGAAAAGATTGGTGCCTTTGGTTTGACCGAGCCAGATCATGGCTCTGATGCCGTGGCGTTGGAAAGTACAGCGCGTCGTGTTGGCGACGAATACATTCTCAATGGCTCCAAACGCTGGATTGGCAATGCATCATTCGCTGATGTCGTGATCATTTGGGCGCGTGACGACGACGGCAAAGTTGGAGGCTTCCTGGTAGAAAAGGGGACAGCGGGCTTCGAGGCGACCGTGATGACGGGTAAGGTTGCCAAACGTGCCGTCTGGCAGGCCGATATCAAGATGACAGATGTACATGTACCTGCTGCCAATCGTTTGGAGAAATCACATAGCTTCAAAGATACTTCAAGCGTCTTGACCGCGACACGTTCTGGCGTCGCATGGGAAGCCATCGGACATGCGGTAGCCGCTTACGAGATTGCACGCGATTATACAGAGAAACGTGTACAGTTTGGCAAACCGCTGGCAAGCTTCCAAACTATTCAACTTAAGCTCGCAAGCATGTTGGCAAATGTGACAACTATGCAACTGCTCTGTCTACGTCTGGCACAACTTCAGACCGAAGGCAAGATGACCGCGGCAATGGCATCGATGGCAAAGATGAACAATGCTCGTCTCGCTCGCGAAGTGGTTGCAGACGCGCGTGAAATGCTTGGCGGCAATGGTATTCTCCTCGAATACAACATCGCACGCCATCATGCGGATATTGAAGCTGTCTTCACATATGAGGGCACTGATACCATACAGTCGCTGATTGTCGGACGTGACATTACAGGGGTACAAGCGTTCTCGTCGCGCTAAACTATACATAACAATCTGGACTATAATAAACGACCATGAAATTCTTCTTTTATCATGGAATATTCCTATAGAATATTCTTTGCAAACATGCTATAGTAGAAGAGGGGATTTTATGGTCGTCTTTTTGCCGTGTGGACACTCACTCGATATTCTCACATGTATTTCTATGGTTGAGCAATAAACACGCCTTTATGCGCGTTCCAGGGTGGCTCCCTGCATGTTTAGGATCAACAAAAAAGTAGGGATCGAGATAGTTGCTACATAGCGAGAAGATATACCCCGTTCGAGCAGTAAAAATAAATAAAAGTACTCAACGAGGTATGCATGAAGTGCATAAACAACGCGTACAAGGCGCACAGGAACGTTCTTTTCAATCTTGTCCTCGCTTTTTTCCTTTTGGGTAGTCTGCTGATTGTGTTGGGGACACAACCAGTACATGCGGCTACAAAGGATACGAATCCGCTGATACAATATCCTTTACTACAAAATCCAGGCAGCATTCTGGGTGTAGAGGGATCGCCAGGAACCACATATTCCTATATTCCCTGGCGCCGTATCGGCTATCCAACCTGCGGTTGGACTGATTTTACAGGTGATACACTCAAGCATGTTATCCAGAATTATCACAATCATGGTATTTCTGTCTTGCTAGTCGTCTGTCAGCCAAAACCGAATGATCTTTTTAACATGCAGCTATTGAATGATGCGGCACAAGGCGGGGCCGATGCAGTACAATGTGGGAATGAACAGATGAAGACTGATGACCCTTCGGTCTCTTTCTTATATGTCCCACCTGCAAAATTCGCACGTTTCTTCGATCTCTGCCAACGAGCCGTGCATGCGGTCAATCCGCACACAGTAACTACCATGGGGTCACTTGATCCGCATGTCGGTGGCATCGACATTGCTCCATTGTGGCAGCAGGTCAATTACCTCGACCAGATGCAAATCGCGATGAACACCACTGTACATCCGGGTGGTCACTGGAATTGGCGCACACAGACGCTTGGTCTGATTGATACGTGGCATAACGGCTATCCAACTGACGCTACAAATAGCCTCTACTACCTCTTCCAGTTCTGGGCGGCTCGTTTCGGGGTGTCACTAGATCAAGGACAATTAGGGCAACACTTGTGGGTTGTTGAGGCAACTGGCTGTTTCAGAGGGTGTGGTGTTGATCCTAACAACAATGCACAAGTCGCTATTGTGCATATACTTTCGTTAATCACGAATGCACGAACAGCTATGCGGTATGGCATCCCGCACTTTTTCTTTAGTGGAAGAGATTTCATTTCCGTTGGCTTCAAGTGGCCTATTGGTTTGCTTGACCTGAATGGCAACGATAAGCCTCTTCGTCAGGACTTGCCGATGGGGGCACGTACTTTGACAATGGATTGCGGTCAGCGAGTTACTGTTCAGACGCAGGAAGCACTGTTAGCTACGTTGTATCAGGGCTGTAGCTTACCTGGAAACTATCGCGCCATTCTGACACAATAGAGATTTGTAGAGTCACAAATTGTGCTATTCTGATAACTTGCGTGTCTTTTACGTAGTAACAAGCCCTCGTTTAGGCAAAGACATTTAAACGAGGGCTTGTATTAGTCAGCAAAATAAGCCAACATGTCCAATCGTTGCTTGTGGCGTAGCATACCACACCTTAATGTCTTTGAGTGTTCCTCGTAAACAGGATGAATTCAGCTCATTGAGTCGCATGACTGATGCTGTGGAATGAAAAGCTTTTTTATCGTTTGTCTTTTCTTGTGGCTGATAGGTGTGAGACTTGAAAGGATCAGCGCAAATTGCCTTCCTTTCAAACGTTGTTAGAATCTGTCCTAGTATCGGTATCTCCCATTTTCGCATATTAGGAAGGTCGATGCTGCAGAGAATAACTCTAGTAGGAACCTCTTTGTCTCTTTCTAACTGAGTATTTTGTAAAAATTCCAACGATGTCAAAAAAACTTCTCTGCCTCCTCGGTCTTGTAACTGCTTAAAAGCTTTTGTAGTTGTTTCACGCAACGGCTTATCATTACTCAGCAACGCTGTATGTAATTGCTCAACAAAAGGCCCATGTACGAGTTCATCGAGAACTGTTCTCTGAAAAGAATGACCTTTGTTTTGATAGCCGCAGAAAAGCACAAGAACACGTTCGTCAGGTGTTTCCCAAAACTCTTCTTGCACATAGCCACATTTATCATGAAAGTACTCTATCAATAAGGCGAGGAAAGAGGTTGCAAAAATTTGACGCTCATGCCTCTCTTTTATTCTCGTTGCTGTAGTACGATGTTGAACAGTATAATTATAGTGGTGTGTGGCTCTTGGTTCTTCTTTCGCATACACACCTAACTCTTGTAATGTCCATAGTATAGCTGTTCGCACGATCTCGCTTTGATCGTTCTGCATAGCTAAGAGTGGAGCTTTTGCTATATGTGCTTTTTGTTCGCCAAGCATCCAGGCAGCTATTGCTCGCAAGTGTTCTGACTCATCTTCCAAAAGCTGTATAAGAAATGTTGGAGAGACACGATTGAGTGTCTCTGCGCTGAACTTTGCTAAAAGTTTAGAGGCTTCTCTTTGAACTTGTTCGCTTTGGTCTTTTAACGTCATGAGAAGTGACTCTAATGGCACACGTTCTCCTAATTCTTTAAGTATCTCAAGTGCTCTCAGCCGAATAGTCTCGTCTTTGTCCTCAAGTGCTAGCGTGACTACGCCAATTGGTACGCGTTCCCCAAGATTACTAAGCGCGTTTAATACAGCAAGACGAACATTCTCATCTTCGTCGTTGACTTGCTTCATAAGCGTGTTTGTAGGTATATTTTCTCCCTGTTCCCCTAGAGCCTTGACAACGGCGAGACGAACAAATACGTCTTCGTCTTTTATCGTTTTGATAAGAGGACGAAGTAGCATTGGTCTCTGTAGCTTTCCAAGTACGTTTACTGCTGTCGCTCGTACTGTTGGATCGTCATCTTCAAGAGCGTGAATAATATTGTTCACCGGTACTTCTGCGCCAAGCTTTCCTAATGCGTAGATGGCAGAGGCTCGTACCTCCCATGAGGAGTCGTTGAGTAACAACA
Source organism: uncultured Ktedonobacteraceae bacterium (assembly GCA_964248005.1). Classification (GTDB taxonomy): domain Bacteria; phylum Chloroflexota; class Ktedonobacteria; order Ktedonobacterales; family Ktedonobacteraceae; genus JBBQVS01. The sequence goes on from CAXTWV010000070.1 coordinate 13,455, forward strand.
TAAGCTCCTCTTTAGGTGCATCTTCATCGAGGTTTGTAAGTGCTCGTGCTGCCGCTGCACGCACATATGAAGATTCGTCAAGTAAGGCTCCAGTAAGTCCTCGAATGACTCTCACTGATGCTTGTTTCCCGAATAACTCTAGCGTTCGTATCGCCATTACGCGCTTCTCCCACTGCGAACTGAACAAATCAGAGAGCAACGTATCAACTGATACATCTTGTTCCTGTGAGGGAGCACACCTTCCTAACCTGATACGAAGAGCTTGAAGTACTGAAAATGGAGTGTTTGCAATATCACGGTTAGTAGTGCTCCGATAGGCTTCCCTTTGTTGCCCATCCTCCGAATTTCCATCAATTATACACATCATCGGATTTGTATCTATCAGCCTCTCTCTTGGGACCTTTCCATTAGATGCGTAGCTCATTCGTGTATTCCCTCTAGTCTCACTATATGTTCCATCTGTATCCGTTTGAGTTCTTTGAGAAACAAGTTGATATGTTTCTTAACTTGTGCTTGTGTCATACCAAGGTTATATGCTATCTCTTGAACGCTTAAATCTTCAACAAAGCGATCTATAGCGACCCTTTTACATATTTCGTCAAGAGTCAAAGCTATGATAGCTTTTTTTTTACTGTCATTTTCCTCCTTCTCCTCTTCATTGGCCTCTACCACGTTCTCTGGCTCATCCTCACTCGGCCCTTGAAACTCTATAGCAAACGTCCCGTTTTCTGCTGTGGTATGAGCAACCATCATCTTGTCTAGCGATATTGTTGCCTTATCTAACTTACAACGCTGGGCGTTCAAAAAACGGTTGCGTACTAGTGTGCGAAGCCATCCTGACGGATTCATAATTGGCTCGTTAGGATGTTCCAATAAGTGGTAGTGCGTTTGTATAATCGCTATTTGCACAAGGTCTTCAGCCGCCGCTACATCTCCTTTTGTTAAGGATAGTGCGTAGTTGCGAGTTTCGGCCCAGTATTTTGTCATTATTTCGTCTATGTATGCATCATGCTCGTATCGATCCATGGGTTTCTACAACTCCTCTAACCGCCTGTTGCTTGTTCCACATATTCTCTTTTGGTAAGAAATCAAAGGTTAGGTCGTATGATTGCTCGTCAAGAGTCCAAGCATCATTTTTGATGTGTTCTTTTGCTAGGAGAGCAGGTAAGGCTATCGTATACGGTCCTTACCTAGTCGTTACGTCAAAGTAGTAGTGGATGATACTGTAGGCCGGATACATTAGTGCTATAGAACTGACAAGTATCCAAACATTTTCCTGTACGACCAGCATGATAAGTCCTAAAAAGAGCCAACTCACAAACATTCCTATGACGGTTATCGCTATCACTTGTCGAAAGTACTCGATAGGTGCTTGTGGATGCAAAGTAACTTTCCTACTTCGATGGATGTAATTCATGTATCAATTACCCCCTTTGCTTCTCAAAAGAGAGAAGTAACCAAACGGTGAAGAGACACGTACTTGACTCGACTCTGTACGTTTATACTGTTCCCTCCCCTCTCTAAAGACACATTTGCTCTATATCGATAGCGTTCAACTATTACTTTTGGATGGAGTTGTATTTCCCTTCCCTTGACTTTTCCCAATTCATGACTATAATTATGACTAGATATGATTATTTGGTCAAAGAGTCAAGGAGGCTATAAAAGTGCCGAGTCAGAGTTATGAGGCACGTGGCGAACGTATCCTGGAGGCGGCGGCTGAGTTGATTGTGCGCTGGGGCTATAAAAAGACAACGGTTGACGATATCGCGAAACAGGCAGGTGTGGCAAAAGGCACAATTTATCTACACTGGAAGACACGTGAGGAGTTGTTCAGTGCCATGTTAGTACGCGAGGAATTGAAGTTAACGGAAGATATGCAGCAGCGTATCAGTAGCGATCCAGAAGGTACAACCTTACATGGCATGCTCAAACACGGTATCCTTGCAACGATGAAGCGACCTATTTGGAAGGCGATACTGCTACGCGATGCAGATGTGCTGGGCGAACTTGCACAAACCACCTACGCAGCAGAAGCAACGCAGAAAAGTTTTGAAAATTTCAGAGTTTATTTTGACCTGTTACATAGTCAGGAGTTGATAAGAACCGATTTAACAATGCATCAATCAGTATACCTTGTAAACGCTATTTCGGCTGGCTTTCTAGTTATCAACCCACTATTGCCACAAGAGTTTAGATTATCGGATGAGGAGGCCGCAGACATGCTTGCGGACACCATACAGCGCACATTTGCATCTAAGGCTTCTGTTACAGCCAACACACAACAAGCGTTAACACATGCCTTCAATCAGTATATTGAGGGTGCAGTAGATATGTTGAAGGAACAAGAGCACAAGGAGGCAGAGTCATGAAGACTTCAATACCTGTCATTGAGATTGACTCACTGAGCAAAGCATATGGCAAGGTGCAGGCGGTCAAGGACCTTTCGATACGGGTCGAGCAGGGCGAAATCTTTGGTTTTCTTGGTCCCAATGGAGCAGGGAAGACTACAACTATTCGCTGTATGCTCGATGTCATTCGCCCCACATCGGGAGCTATTCGCGTGTTGGGCCTTGATGCGCAACACGATAGGCACGCACTCCATGAGCGTATCGGCTATCTACCCGGCGATGTGCGTTTGCCAGGGGATATGACGGGTAAGCAGATCATTGACTACTTTTCGCAGATACAGGGTGTACAACCTGTCTTGCTGAAAGACCTTGTGAGTCGCTTCGATGTCGAGATGAAACGACCCTTGAAGGGCTATTCTAAAGGCATGCGTCAGAAGATTGGCGTTGTGCTCGCGTTCATGTGCGATCCTGATGTCCTCATTCTCGACGAACCAACCTCTGGCCTCGACCCTCTATTACAGAGAACATTCAACGAGTTTTTGTTAGAGGAGCAGGCACGCGGCAAAACCATCTTTATGAGTTCGCACATTATGAGCGATGTCGAAAAGGTATGTCAGCGTGTTGCGGTTATTCGCAAAGGCGAACTGGTGACGGTGGAGAAGGTCGAAACGCTCCGCGAAAAAGCCGGACAGCGTATCACCGTTGAGTTTGAGGAGAACGCTTCTGTCGCACCTGATGAAATGGCGCATGTGCCTGGAGTGAGCGATGTCACGGTCAGTAAGGGCGTCTATCATATGAATATGAGTGGCACGATGGACCCATTGATCAAGGCATTGAGCCGTTATGAAGTCCTGCGTTTACAAGTGGAGGAGGCACCGCTCGAAGAAGTCTTCCTAAAATTCTATGAGGATGTACAACCTCAGCATACAGTTCCCTCATCAGCTTTACAGAGCGTGAAGGAGTAAGCAATCATGGCAACTCTTGCGAAAACTATCCCTGCACCTCAAAAACGGATGCGCGGTTTGCCTGTACTGATGGCAGCACTCGCAGCAGCGAAGGCACCATTAGCTGGTGGCGCGTTCTACGCCATGTTAATCGCGTTCTTCGTAGGTATTCTTTATCCTACGATCTCCTCGCTTAACTTTCTCGATTCCTATCTCACGTCGAATACAATACAGGGTGTGGTCGGAACAGGGTTCCAGATACACCATATAGCGGGCTTTACAGGGTTTCTTGGTATAGAGTTGTATGGTGCATTTTACGGCCTGCTTTTCGGAGGCGTCATTGCCTACATTGGTGGTGCTGCCTTGCCGCTCACGATTGAGAATGGGACGCTCGATCTTGCCCTCTCTCGACCCATTAGTCGCACGCGTTACTACCTTGAACTGTGGGGAAGTGCTATTGTTGGAGGCATTATTCTCAGTTTGCTGACAGTACTCGCGGTATGGTTAAGCACGCTTTTCGTCAAAAATGCCGATATCAATTGGCAATGGCTCACGATAACGCAGGTGTTGCAGTTTGCCTTTATGTTCTTCGCTGCCGGTATGGGTATGCTCTTCGGCTCGTTTCTCAATACCAGTCGAACGGCAGGCTTTACAGCCGTCGGCATCATCTTTCTCGGATACGCAATGAATATCCTGGGTGCGCTCTCTGACAAATTCAATTGGCTCCTCAAAATCGAGCCATTCTACTATACGCCAGCAATACAGGCGTTATTGGTGCATGATTTCACGCGCTGGTACCCGTGGGTATTAGTCGGGGCTGGTCTTGTGTGCGGCATTGTGGGGCTGGTGATTTTCAATCGAAGAGATCTTCCAACTGTCTAGCTTCTTAAAAAAAGAAAGAGAGATTGCACATTGTGGAATGAGGTTTCCCTCATTCCACAATGTGCAATCTCTCTTTCTTTTTAAAATTATGCGCTTTGCAGG
>CAXTWV010000071.1:0-3023 GCA_964248005.1 uncultured Ktedonobacteraceae bacterium
GACGATCTCATTCCAGGAAAATATATTCGCCATACAAAATGATACAAGAATATGATAACCGATGCCCACGAGAAGCTAGCTTCTCGTGGGCATCGGTTATCATATTCTTGTATCATTGACCTACCTCTAGCGCAGAGCTTGATCCAGGTCTTGCAGAATATCCTCTATATGCTCAATGCCAACAGATAAACGCACGCAACCTTCTGTAATGCCTATGCGTTGACGCTCGGCCTGTGTAAGCGTGCGATGCGATGACATCGCTGGATAGCTCACCAGCGAAAAGACATCGCCTAATGTAGTCGCGGGCAAGCACAAGCGCAATTTGTCAATGAAGCGGAATGTTGCCTCGCGTGTCTGCTCTTTAATATCGAATGAGAGCAACCCACCATATTGCTCGTGGTCAAGTAAGCGTGTTGCAAGCTTGTGTTGTGGATGGTCTGCCAACCCTGGATAATAGACGTGCTCAATCGCCTCATGCTTCTGTAGGAAGTGAGCAACTTGCAGTGCATTGCTACAATGTCGTTCCATACGAAGCGACAGTGTACGTAAACCGCGTAACATAAGATGTGACTCGAAGGGGCTAAGCATTGCTCCAAGCAGCATAGAGTATGTACGTAACTGATCGAGGAGTGTATTCTTTCCGCTAATTGCTATTCCACCAGTACTATCGCCATGACCGCTCATATATTTTGTTGCGCTGTGGACTACAATATCAAAGCCATGCTCAATTGGCCTGACAAGCGATGGAGTTGTAAATGTGCTGTCAACGATAGTTACTGCCCCAATTTCATGGGCCGCGGTACTGATGCCATCCAGATCGACTAGTTTGACGAGTGGATTGGAAATAGTCTCTACAAACACAACGTCTGGCTGTTCTGCTTGCAAAATCGCTCCGATATCACCACTGCACAGATCAGCCATCACAACCTCGACACCCATTGGCTCAAACACTTTATGTAGTAGACCCATTGTCGGGCCATAAATATCCTGCGACGCCACGATTTTTGTGCCGGGGATGCTGAGTCCACCTGCCAGGAGCGCGGCATGAATGGCAGCCATGCCAGAACCAAAGGCAACAGCACCGACGCCGCTTTCAGCACGTGCAACAGTGTCCTCAAATGCACCTGCATTGGGATTTGCCTGTCGTGCATACACAAACGCCGGTTCGCCTGTAGGGGTGGAACCGCTAAACGCAGCGTCCAACGCTTCAGCACTCTCATGAATGTACGTTGTGCTGGCATAGATCGGGCAAACAGTAGGAGTGCCTGTCGCATCGGTAAGGCGCGTGTCTCGTCCACCGTGAACAAGTGATGTCTCTCTTCTCCATGGTGGTGTGGCGTCGTGTCGGGTCATGGTAATCCTCTTCTTGATAGTAATGAGTTCGTCTATACCACGACGAAGAGATACAAAATTTGCAATCTCTTCGTCGTAGTATCCATTCGTTGCACAGGTATATCACAAATTATGGTGTACACAAGCTGTTGAGATAGCGTAGCGACTCTAATAACTCTTCAATGGTCGGGAGATCACTCTCCCGTTCGGCAAGCCACTGCTGGTATACTGCATTATAGCGGTTTGCTAGTATAATACATGGACTAACCTTCCTATATGTACTATCCCACATTGTATAACGCGCGATAACCCCACCTCTTGAGTCCGCAAGTAATGGGAAGGGAAGATGTAGGGCTTCTTGTGCCTCCAAGTTGACAATAACAGTATCTGCTGTTATTGCAAGAAGCGCACAATTCTCTCCACGGAAATCTTGAAAATGCTGTGTAAATGTGCGGAGTAAGCCTCGCCCCTCGCTTGTCGTTGTACTTTGCGAAAAGAGCAGGATAAGATTTTCGCGTTGTTTATAATCCCAGGGACTATGTGGCATACCATCAGCCCCTGGCAAGCTAAAAGCAGGGATAATCGAATCTCGCTCAAGTAATGGCTGTTCCATGATATATCCTTTGAATGATGATAGAGATTTGTCTCCTTTCTTTATAGTACATCATACGAAGCCTCCTTGCCTACTTATAAGAGCAATAGGCTATGTACAGACGCTTGTAAAAAGAAAGAAAAATTCGTATACTTAACCGAATGTCTGAGAATGTAACGAACAGCGATGTAGGAGTGTAGGTATGCAGCCCCGTACACAACGTGCGCGTGTAGAGTCGGTAGGGAAGTTACTTGTGGTGGGAAGTGGAAAGGGGGGTGTCGGTAAATCAACGGTAAGTGTGAACCTCGCGGTTGCCTTAGCAAAACAGGGGTTTGCTGTTGGGTTGCTTGATGGTGATGCCTATGGACCCAGTATTCCTATGATGCTAGGCGTGCGCAAACGTAGCGCAAGTAAAGGTGCGGAAGCAACATTGCCACTTGCCGAGCGGAAAACTATTCCTCAAGCACAGAAAATACAGCCACTGGTCCGCTATGGCGTCAAAATCATGTCGGTTGGCTTCTTCATTGGCGAAGAGCAGGCCGTAGCCCCTATTCCAGATGTACTAGGGTTGCTCATTCGACAACTGCTCTATTCCGTTGACTGGGGCGAACTGGATTATCTCATTATCGACCTGCCACCAGGAACGAGTGAGCCACAAGCGACACTGTGTCGTGAAATGCAACTCGACGGAGCTATACTCGTAACAACGCCACAGGATATCGCGCGTATCGATACCGCGAAGGCACTTGCGATGTTTCGGAACGTGCATGTACCAGTATTAGGAGTTGTGCAAAATATGGACGGGTTTATTTGTCCACATTGTGGAGAACGTGCTGAAATATTTCCACGAAGTCAGGAAACACGCAACGTGCTTGATGAACTGCCTTTGCTAGGAAGCATTCCGCTTGATCCCGCTGCTGTAGTGAGCAGTGACAAGGGTCATCCAATTATCATTAGTATGCCTGAATCGCTTGTCGCATTAGCCTTTACACGTATGGCAAGTAGTGTTGTCTCTGTCCTTGATACATCAGGAGAAGCAGGGTAATGTATGTGTTTTGACATATCATTCCGTAGGGGTCTAATTCATTACACCCTTGTT
>CAXTWV010000071.1:3033-17668 GCA_964248005.1 uncultured Ktedonobacteraceae bacterium
TTTGGTGTTACTTTTATTAAATTTTCGTTTGGTTTTTTTGGTTGAACGACTTTTTAATTATTGTGACCTCTACAGGAATGATATAATGTAGTAACGAAAAAATAATAGGAGTTTTTTATGCCTATCTGTCCAATTTGCGATGATACTGGTCTGCAAAACTCAGATTCAACGCACCCTGAATTTTGCTATTGTGCTGCTGGCAAGCAGGCTCGCCGTCAGTGGGAGACGAGTCAGGGAAGAGGAAAGCCGCCGAAGCCCGCCAGCTTTATTGATATTGCCAACCTTGAGCAGGTTAATGCAAGTGTCGATGCTATGCGTTCCTCACTACTTGGTTCTGCTGCTACCGAACCAACCGCACCAGCGAAACATCCCGCAATTCAACTCCTCTATTCTGTGGGTCATGCTGGACACGAGATATCGATGACCGAGGCAACACAACTCTATGACCTCGCGAAAGCATTGGAAGGCTTTTTAGGCGATTTAGCACCTATTGGACGAACAACCAGACGATAGTAACATGAATACTAGCAAAAATAGGTAGAAAGATTGACATGCACGGCTTCTTGCCACTATACTTTGTGCGTGTCTGTGCTTGTTCCCTGGTAATCTTTCTTGTCTAGCCAGACGTTGTAGCATGACTGTGAATACAAAAGTACCCGTGCTAGATAGGGAAATATTGAGGTTCCTGAGTTCGACGTACACGCACGGAGAGGAAGAATAGTATGACGTGTCCGCGTTGTAACACTGAATGGGATGTGAGTAAAAGTCCTTGTCCACGTTGTGGGCTTCGAGTACATCTACCTAATCGACGCCCCAACCCGCAGTCTGAGCACATAATTTCGCCACCTCAGACACCACGAGTAAATCAGACTTCACAAGCAAATGACGGGTCATTCACAAGACAACAATCTGGTGGCATGCCTCCTATTAATCCACCATCTCCTGACAGCTCAGCTTCTGCTTATCCCCAAGCACAAAATGGTCAGCAGTCGAGTCGTATGCCTTCAATGAGACGACCGGAGAACGGAGCATTTCCGCCTCAAGCTAGCAACCCACAGACGCCGACGACACCTTATCCGTCGCGCATCCCACCGAGAGTTCAACGGGGTGAAGCACAGCGAGAGATGATGGAACAATCTCAGCCTTCACTGCCTGCTCAACAGCAATGGAATGCTGGCGAGACACCTTCTGTGAATGCCATACCGAATTCATCACGTCCTATACACACATCGTCGCCCGACTACGAGAATAATCCTTTCCTCGCTCGTTTACGTAGAGACGATACACGCGAGTCTGGAAATGCTGTCGTGCCAACAAGTGATAAAGCGGGAAGCGAGTCAGCAATAACGCGTAATGTGCCTCCGAGACCACAGGTGCAATCGCCTTTTAACCGCTCTACAGAGAATTTGTCGCCCGATGCGCAACACTCTATTCGCCCAAGCCGTTTAGTGACCGATGCCCTTACAAAAGAGGATCAACGTCGGTCCATTGCCTCTACCCCTCTTTCATCAAGTCCCAGTTCGCCCACCTCTAAAAATGGCTCATATGTTGAACTACCACAACTTGTCCCCGGCACGTTGTTGCGCGGTGGTCGCTATCGGCTGCGTGAATTGCAGGGGCACCAGGATTGGCTAGAGGGTGTCTACGAGGCTACATGGATAGCGCAGGATGCGCAACGTTCAGGCTCACAGGTAATAATCCGTGAATTGGTGACCCCTGATAGCAAATCTATGGTCATGCAGTCTACCTTGCGTAACGCAACGATGGCATTGACCTCCGTTGGAAGACATGCTCATATTCCCACACTCTGGGATGCGTTTAGCGATCAAGGACGTAACTTCTTTGTCTTTGAACCAACCGAAGGCGAATCTCTTGCCTCCTATATGCGTCGTACTGGTCGTGCGCTACCAGAGCAAGATGTGGTTGCATGTTGTCTTCAAATGACAGAAACATTAGAAATTCTTCTACAACAATCACCACCACTCGTTCATGGTCTTATTCAACCAGAGCATATTATCATGGGACGCGCGAGTTCAGATTACATCCTGACAAACTTCTCCATTATACTGGCGGGTGGCGCAACACAATATATTACAGGGATTGATCGTTCTCATCTTACACCATATACCGCACCAGAATTTGTACGTGGAACAATAGACGGTCGCTCCGATCTGTATTCTTTACTGGCAACAGCATATCATGCTGTAACGGGGAGTTTGCCGGTCAATGCGGGGATAAGCATTCCCCAGGCACAGCGTCTCAACCCAAATGTTTCTGCTGCCTTTGATGCCATACTCGCAAGAGGGTTACGTCCTATTGTCTCACAACGCTATCAGCGACCTTCAGAACTGCGTCAGGACCTGTTAGCAATGTATTCCGTCAATAGCACCGTGGCGGCAAGCACTCTCTCACATCCAGAGCCAGACATGTTAAGGGCAGAGCGTCCTATCTCTGTACCAACATCGCCCACAACACCGTCACCTTCTGGTGATACTCTGTCAAAAGTTCTTCCCCCAATGCTATCATCTAGCCTGATTGATGAACAAGAACAGAGGTTGCTCTTGCCACGTCCAGAGGAACTACCAGCGATGCAGGGACGCAACGATGTTCAGCAAGCAGCATTTTGGCTCATCGGCATTCTGATTTGTCTTATGATTATTGTCATCGTGAGCCGAGGTTTCATGTAGTCAAAACAAGACACAAAATGGAGGGAACACTAGTTCCCTCCATTTTGTGTCTTGTTTTGACTATTTTTTCGTTCCTACATGAATAGCAACAATACCTCCACTCAAACGGTAGAAGCGTACATCCTGCCATCCAACTTCTTCCATCATTGTTTGAAGCGCAGGTGCTTTAGGAAAATTTGTCAGCGAATGGGGAAGATAGTTGTACTCTTCAAACGCCTTCCCAAGAATAGTGCCAAACAATGGTGCGAACTTATAAAAGTACAGGTAGAAAAGCGAACCAAAAATTTTGCCCGGCGGGTGGCTAATTTCGAGACAGACGACACGACCTCCTGGACGCACAACACGGAGCATTTCACGAAATCCCTGCCGAATGTCGGTCAAGTTACGTACTGTAAAGGCGGAGCAACAACCATCAACACTAGTATCTGGCAAATCAATATGCTCGGCATCTCCGACCCGTAGTTCAATGCGGTCTTCTAGCCCTAGTTTCTGCAATTTTGTACGCCCGAACGCAAGCATCTCTGGTGTGATATCCATGCCAATCATGTGCGTTCCTGGGCCAGAAGCACGAATAACCTCGATAGAAAGGTCTCCTGTACCAGCCCCTAGATCGAGTCCCGTTTCTCCTGTACCTAAAGCCAGGTAACGTGCGGCACGTCGGCGCCAGTAGCCATCTAAACCGAAGCTCATGAGTTTATTCATGGGATCATAGACACGTGCTATCCGACCAAAGAGTCGCTGCACATAAGGACGTTTCCCGCCCGTTTCACGAAATTTTTCCTCTAATGATATCTTTGCACTCATGATAACTATAGCCTTTATATGGAATGGAGCGCATAGAAAGTATGCGCACTTCCACTACTTCTTGCGTGATACGACAAATTCGATGAGTTCATCCAGGACATCACGGTCTGGTGAGGCTGGAAAATGATAAAGTGCCTCACGTGCTTTGTTGCCGTAAGCGTGTGCGTCCATCATTGCTCGCTTCACACCGTAGCCCTGCGCAACCCAATTTACAATAGAGTGTATGTCTTCTTCATTTTTCTTTGCGTCATTGAGAAGGAAATCTACCTGTTGCTGATGTCCGTTTTGTGGTTTTTCTTGTAAGGCATAGATGAGAGGTAGTGTAACCATGCCTTGCCGCAAGTCATTACCAGCGGGTTTCCCGATTGTTGATTGATCTTCTGTATAATCAAGCACATCATCTATAATTTGGAAGGCAATACCAAGATTCATACCATAGTCATGTAGTAACTGAATTTCTTCATCTGACGCATCGCTTACAATTGCACCGCCCTTACTACACGCGGCAATAAGGCAAGCTGTCTTATGTCGAATCTTTTCATAATAGGTCTCGACTGTGAGGTCAACGTAGCCCGCCGTCATCATTTCCATAATGGTGCCTTCGCAGACGGTTGCCACCGTTTCCGCGAAGAGGCGATCAATGCGGCTATCATTGAGATCAGCAATCAAGCCTGACGTCTTCGCGAAGTAGTAGTCACCGAGCAGAATCGCGATTTTGTCACCCCATAACGAATTGACGGTGGGCTGTCCGCGCCGTGTTTTTGCCTCATCGACGATATCGTCATGAATAAGGCTTGCAAGATGCACCATCTCAAATGCCACACTCAGGGGTACAAGCTTCTCTATATTATAGGTGTTGAGTTTTCCTGATAGTAGCGTGAGTGCTGTTCTCAAGCGTTTTCCTGGCGATTCAATTGCGTGCATTGAAGCAGAATTGAGGATGTCGAGTCCAGAGGTTGCTCGATCCTGAAAGACTACATCTACTTGATCGAGATCAGTCTGGATGTTCGCAAAGAGTCGGCTCAACGTGGCCGTAGTATTCATATAAGACTCTCCATTTCAATTTCTTCTGGCGCATGACCAGGAATGAGTAAGCACTCGTATTATCCACTATGTGAAGAAGAGAAGTTATTGTATTAGATACTTACTACTTCGCCTCTATCAACACCTGGATATAGAGCGTATCGTGTCTCCCTTGTCAGATTATAGCGTGTTCCGTCTATTCTTGGGGAGAGAACACAGGCATTTTTTTATAGCATTTATTAGAATATGCTTTATATACTAGACGTTACATCAACCTCGATCAGGTCCTCTTGAACATAGCCTGCGCTAAAGTTGAACTCATCAAGTGCGTCCAACGCAGTACGGTATTCAGTCCAGGAGAGACGACGGTTCAGGATTGGATCGTTCACAGCTTTCCACGCTGGAAAGTACTGGTCCATCAAACTGATAGGAGTATCAGGACCAAGTTCTTCGGCTATCCAACGTAACACCTCTCGTGTGCCAGACACATCCTCTGGCATAACGAGGTGACGAATGAGCAAGCCACGTCGCGCGATACCTTCGTCATCAAGCTGTAAAGGGCCGACCTGACGATACATTTCGCGTAGCGTCATCTGATTATAATCGACATACTTCGGCATTTTTGAAGTGCGTAGCGCATTTTTATTATCAGAATACTTTGCATCCGGAAGGTAGATATCTACCACGCCATCAAGCAACTTTAAGGTCTCCAAATTTTCATAGCCTGCACAATTATAAACAATTGGCAGCTTCAATCCCTTCCCACAGGCAACAACAAGGGCCGCGAGGATTTGTGGCACAAAATGTGTTGGCGTTACAAAGTCGAGGTTGTGACACTTTTTCTTTTGCAAGTACAGCATCATATCTGCGAGACGCTCTGGGCCAACACGATGTCCCAAACCGCCTTGGCTCAATGAGAAATTTTGACAATAGGTACAGCGTGCCTGACAATAGCCAAAGAAGATTGTACCTGCCCCTTGTGTCCCACTGATTGGTGGCTCTTCGCGTCGATGCACATTCCATGATGCAACGATTGCTTCTGTCCCAGAGCGACACACACCAGTTTTGCCAGCGATACGATCACAATGACAGTTTTGTGGGCAGATAGTACAACTACGCAAGACTTCCCATGCCGTAGCCGCACGTTCCGCTAATTCACCCGATTCATAAAGATTGAGATAACTTGGGTAAAGCATGTTCTAGTGACTCCATTTGGTAGGGACTGGTTGTATATAAGAGTACCAAGTCCCATCACTACTATATACGCATAGCCACATATATATGGCTCACTTTATAGTGATGGAACTTGGTACATTGCCAGATTTATTCTTGTGTAGGCCACTTAAAGCCACGTTGTGATGGCTTGAGACCTGTCGAGCGAGGTTTCTTGGTGCGTGTTACGGCACTCGCGGTCCTCGTGCGACGCTTTGGTGGTGTTGCTTCAGAAACGCTCTCGTCTGCTGATGTGACCTCAGATATACCTGCGTTGGACTGCTCGTTTGTAACGATAGACTCTTCGGTAGAAGGTATCTCCGTGACTTCGTTTGCAGGAACAGAAGACATTTCTACAACTTCATCGGTCGGTTCCTCTTGCGTCTGCTGGTTAGGCTTTTCCTCTTGTACACGGCCTACAAGTTCGCCCGTGTCAGATGTAACACCCGTCCAGAATTGTGCATTTCTACGTTGCACGGGACGTGGCCCTTTCAGTACACGACCATCAGGGAGGCGCGTCACATGCCGTTCTGGTTGTGTCTCACTCTTATCATCGAAGCGTCGTTCAGGTCTGCCTTGTGGACCCCGACTACCGCTAAATGGTCTTTCAGCAGGACGAGGTGGACGTGCATCACGTGTATCACGCTCTTCAAATGCTCGGCCTTCGGGTCTTGATGGACGTGTATCTCGTGTGCTACGACCTTCAAATGGTCTATTGTTTGGTCGTGGTGTGCGAGTATCGCGACCTTCAAATGGCTTATTTGCTGGACGAGTAGGGGGAGTATTACGCTCTTCAAAATGCTCATAATCGCCTTCAAAACGCTCACCCCCATCGTTCGGGCGGCGGTTGAAATCGCGCTGCTGATCTCGTGCGGCGTTACGTTGTTCGCCAGGACGACTCTGCCAACGTGGATGCGATGTTTCGCGTTGTGGACCAGCCCCGTTCGTGTTGCGTGTTGTTGGACGATCATTGCGTCCAAAATCACGTCGCTGGCTACCTCGGTCCTGGAATTGCTGACGGTCGTCACCATTTCTACGGTTGGGACCGTTAAATGAACCACGTCGATCATCAGAGCGTTGTCCACCAAAATCGCGTCTCTCTTGTCCATAGGGAGGACGCGCTGGACGGTAGTCATTAGAAGGACCAGACGGTCTATCAAAATTCCTCGGTGTGTCGCGGCGGTCGCGATCATCACGATAGTTGCCAGGACGATTGTCGCGGAAGTTCTCCTGACGGTTATTGTTGTATGGACGGCTACTACTCCGTCCATCCTGTGAGGAATAGCCTTGACGATTGGGGGTATTGTTCCAACTCCCATTGCGTTGTCCTTGAGGTCTGGCTTGTCCGCCACCAGTACGCGGACGATAGTCGGCATGCTGCTGTTGTGCGCCCGATTCCCAGGCGCGGTCTACTGTTTCACGGTTCAAACGAGGTCGAGCAGGGCGTGGAGATCGCTCATCTCGATTACGGTTGGGGGATGAATTGCGAAACGAGGGATTTGAGTCATCTCGTCTCGGCTTATTGAAATCTCTGGTCATATGTCCTTTCACGGGTGTCAAGCCGTATGGAGGTATAGTGTTTCATCATAGGTTGGCAATGCTCTGGCGATATCGCTTCCTCCGCTTGGTTGCGTCAACGCTTGCATCTCGACGCCCTTTTTGGCACTTGAGGTAAAGTATAAGGGCGCATCTCTTGTTAGTATATCATATATGACAATGTAGGGACCGATTGATCGCGTCCTCAGCACGAGCTAAGAAATGTGCGTTCCCTTGTCTCTTACCACATGTACCAAACATCAGACCTGGTTCGTATATCTATAACCGAACTAGGACGCGATCAATCAGTTCCTACAGATATTCGTATCATTTGGTTTACGTCGAAGGTGTTGGTGTTGGTACGGGTGGCACCTGTCCATTGAGAAGAGGCACACTAGTAAAATTGCTTTGCGCACTACCAAACATTGCGATAGACTTGCTTGGAAGTTCATCTGGCAGTAAGGGTCTGAGCGTTACTGTATAATAAAAACTTCCCTCGCTGAACAAACCTTGTGGGAGAGGTCCTTGTTGTTGCGTTGGCAACTGACCACTTATTGTTTGTGCCTGTGATGCGTTTAACAAAATCACACTATGCGGAATGAGGTATTTGAGGCATCCTGTCTCCAGGTTGTGACTCGTCTCGTCTGGTGGCAGCAAACCACACTCGTAGGCAGCAGCCTGTGCAAGCGTGAAATCAGAGACAGGCCATGTCAGCCCTTGTGTATCGGGGCCGAAGGTTTGATGTACAAGCAATGCGACATCATTGCCCTTATAAGGATGCGTTGGTCCTTTCAATGCCGTGGTAATCGCGGTGAGAATAGAGTTCAGGCGGTGATATTCGTCCATATCCTGCGCACTTTCTTGCTGATTGCCAAACGCGCCGTACATAAATTCTTGCTGCTTCCCGTTGAATGTAGCCTCCAGAAAGGTTGCATTCTGATCTTGAATGTCGGAAAACTGTTGCCGCTTGAAATTGAGGAGGCCATAGGTATCGGTCACGGTGTGTAGGAGTCCCTGGAAGCTAGCATCATCAAGTTTCCCTTGCCTGTCTGCTCCAAGAATGTACGTACCATCACCATAGATACTGATATCAGGGGCGACTTCCAATGCGCCGTAGATACCTCCACCATAGAATGTTCGTAGCACAACACTCTGCGAGCTGTTGCTATAGGTCACTTGTTGTGACGACGTATTGCCAGCATTGGAGAGAGAAGACGTACTTGTGTTTCCAGCTTGGCCTTGTGAGGCACCAAGACTTGCACATGCACTCAAAAGTAGCATGCATAGCAACAGAATAGCGTATCTTGCTCGTGTATGTAATGCTGTCATCGTCTCTTCTTTATTGGTCTTATTTACACTGTTAGAATTTATGAATGGTTTGTTGTAGGGACCGATGTATCACGTCCTCGCTGGCGATTGATAGAGCAACAAGGACGTGATACATCGGTCCCTACAATCGACGTACACATCGTATTGTATACGAGAAAGCTTAATCTGTATAGATTATGGCTTGCTTCCGTACTATAGAGCTATTGGTTCCTTACGCGCGAAGCGGTAGCCAATCATTTTGTAGACGAGCTTTGCTGCTAGAAAATCGGCGCGTGTTTGTCCAGGCATGGGGCATAATTCCACAACATCCATGCCGACAATCGTTGTGCGATTACAAATTTCACGGAAGAGGTCAAGTACCTGATA
This sequence comes from uncultured Ktedonobacteraceae bacterium, assembly GCA_964248005.1. Classification (GTDB taxonomy): domain Bacteria; phylum Chloroflexota; class Ktedonobacteria; order Ktedonobacterales; family Ktedonobacteraceae; genus JBBQVS01. The sequence continues at coordinate 11,991 of CAXTWV010000071.1, forward strand.
CCAGTGCAAGCCTCCTGGCTCTGGGGTGCCAACGGCAGGCATCTCGCCTGGATCAAAGGCGTCAAGGTCGATGGTTACATAGGTATGTTTGCTGAGACGTTCCCACGGAATGGTCGCGAGTCCTCGTGCAAGTTGATAGGCCCAAACAATACTGACATTAGGCTTTGTCTTGAAAAACTCCGCCTCTTCTGGACTAAAGCTACGAATACCAATTTCAAGTAGCGGAATGTCCATATCCACCACGCGTCGTTCGATAGAGGCATGAGATAGTGGAGTGCCTTCGTATTCGTCGCGTAGGTCGCCATGTGCATCAATATGGACAACGGTGAGATCGGGATACTGTTCATGAACGGCGGCAATAACGGGAGCGGAAAGTGAATGTTCGCCACCAAGTGTGAGTGGTAGTTGTCCGCGTTTCAATACATTGCGTACTGCTTCACCTGTGGTATTGAGGGCGGTAGCATGATCCATGTTCTGATAATTGAGGATTGGATGAGTGTAGACGCCAATCTCGATGGGGCAGGAATCGAGTTCTTCATCGTACAATTCCATCTGGCTAGATGCATCGAGAATCGCCTGTGGCCCATGTTCGGTGCCTTTCATATAGCAGACGCTATACTCAAGCGGGGCTGGAATGATCGTTACGCGTGCCGTGTCAGGGTCACAATACGGTGCATCTGGCGCACCAAACTGGGTCACATGCGATTCTGTCATTGACTAGTATCTCCCTGGCACAATGTGCCTTATGTTTATTGCCTTTAGGCCACCCCCGCAGCACTGCGTGCATTGCGAGCAGCCATTGCTTCCGCATAGCGTACTGGATCAGGAGTGTCGGGGCGGAGCGAACGATTGCCCCGTACCACGAAATGCGCCTCTACATCTTCCGTCTTGAACACTTCTTTCGCGAAGGCGATAGCATCTTCCTGGCTAAATTCCTTACACGAGCAGATGTCGATATCGACCTCGCCGTATTCAGGCCATGCATGCAAGCTAATATGGCTCTGTGCGATGACCACAAAACCGGAAAGTCCGGCGTCCAATGGATTCGACGTTTCTATATCGTACAGATGGACGGGGCTAACCTTCTCCATATCGACACGACTCGGATATTCATCCAGAACGCGACGAAGCAATGGCGCATCGCTCAACGCCTCTCGATCACAATGATACAACTCTAACATCAAATGAACAAGCATGAACGGTTCCTCCTAAGATATCCTCATAGTACGGGCTACTGCCATCCAGTAGCTCAGTCTTTACGTATGTGCCTAATATCGCACATAGGAGGATATTATACATTAGGTTGTCAAGTTAATGCAAATCAAGGAGGCTGAATTGTATCTAATGCGGAAGTGTGTTCTACCTAAATGTCAGCTAGTTATCAATCTAATAAGGAAGCGTGCTTTATTAGGTAGAATATGCGCTTTATTAAGGACGTGCTAACCTGCCTGTCTCATATGCATCTTTCAGTTCTTGCATAAGGGCTTTCCGTTGGTTGAATAAGCCACGACGAGGACGGGCTTTGGCTTTGCTCACAGCATATGCTGTAAGTAGTGGAAGCGCGATTGTCGAGTCCCCATAGACAACGACTGTACCGCCTAATTGTTCTGGCTTGATCTTGCCCCATGAAACTGCTTCAGAAGGGGTAGCACCGGAGAGACCGCCCCAATGGGGTGCGTCGGCTGTCACCTGAATAAAGTAGTCATGTCCACCCTTTTGAATACCAAGGACCTCCCATAACTGCGGTTGCGTCTGCAGATAAAAGTTTTTAGGACTGCCACCACCCAGGATAATCACGCCATTGCGTGTCGCATGATGCACAATTGCTGTTGTCTCATTCACATCAGCCATGGGGTCAAGTGTGAGCTTACTGCCCTCTAGTGAGTTACGCGCAACGTTCATACCAATCGACGAGTCACCAGGAGAGGAGGTATAGATAGGAATACCCCATGCCGCCGCCTGTGCAAGTACTGAGTACTCTGGTTTCACGCCTAGTTTGAGCAACTGGCTTCCGAGGTGATAGTGCAGTTCTGAGGTCGAGATTGGCCTTTCTGGAAGACCCTTCAATGCCTCACGTACAAACGCATCTGTATCGAGCAATACCTCATCCTTGAACAGAATATCGTAGATACGAATCACACCCTCTTCTTGCAACTTGGTATCATCCAGGCGGAAATCGCCTTTATGCAATGACATTGCCAACGCGTGATGCATGTCATGATACAGGTTAGCACCTGTGCTGATGATAAAATCGACGAAGCCATACTCCATCAATGTCAGCACGCATCCGCCGAGGCCCGCAGGAGTCAACGCGCCCGCCATCGTCAAACCAATCGTCACATCCTTCTCAGGGTTAAGCATCTCATTTGCGTACAGGCGTGCGGCTTCGTTCAAGCGTGCCGAATTATAGGCTTGGAATTGCTCATCAATCAGTTCGGCGACTGTCATATCTGGTCGTACACGCTTTGGTAGAATTTGTGAACCGCTCAGGTAATCACTTTGTTGCATATCATGCTGCTGTTCATCGTGTGCATGATGTTTGTCTGGTCTATGGGGCATAGTGTTGGAAATCCTTTCTGTCAATCACAAATTTGATATCGCAGTAGTATATAACATCTGGTTGAGGAATGTATTTTGTGGGAGGAACGCAGGAAGACCACAAGGGTCTCCCCTACATGTCGGGACGATAGTAGGGAGACCTTTGCGGTCTCCCTGAGAGATGGTTATTACTGATTATTACCGCATGTTGTTGTAAAGATGGTAAATGACCTACGAAATTCATCGGTCACATGTGTTCGTTTCGTTTCGTCATAGGAGTGATGAACCATTTCAAACGTATGTGACAGGAGGAAAGCAGAATGAAAATCAACGTAAGTCAAGATGAGGAGGTTTTTATGAGCCAACCCGAAAAGAACGGCACGCAGGAGTCCGCCAAGAGCACCGCCATCATCAACAAGAAGTCTAAGGGATTCACCGACGAGGAAAAAGCCGCGATGAGAAATCGCGCCCAAGAGCTGAAGGCGGAAGCACGCGCAGACAAGGATAAGGCAGCCGGGGAAAGTGCCGCGCTGGAGGCAATCGCTGCGATGAAGGAACCAGATCGCGCCATGGCCCAGCGGCTCCATGAGATCATCACAGCCAGCGTGCCAGCCCTCTCGCCGAAAACCTGGTACGGGATGCCCGCGTATGCGAATAAGGACGGCAAGATCGTCTGCTTCTTCCAAGCCGCGCAGAAGTTCAAGACGAGGTACGCGACGCTCGGCTTCAGCGATGTGGCGAACCTCGACGAAGGTGCCATGTGGCCTAACTCCTTCGCACTGACGGAATTGACCGCCGCAGAAGAGGCGAGGATCATCACGCTGGTGAAGAAAGCGGTGAGCTGAGTTCTCAGCTCGCAACAAGGCCCGCGCCTTTGGTCTTCCGTAGCTTGACAAACCATCTCTTGAGGAGGAGTGGACTAGATTACAATCCTTATGTTGTAATCTAGTCCACTCCTCCTCAAGAGCCGAAGACTGAGATGCTAATTCGGGTGGCACTGCCCCAATCACGGGAACCGGAGTTCCAAACGATAACGGGCCGCATCGAGGCGTAGAATGGCAAAAGGGAGTTGCTGACCTTTGGACAGATGGGTAACGGGATCAAAAACGGCGTGCAGACGGTCGCTTGTGGAGCGGCTTTTCAGGGTGTCAATGGTTGTGCTGCTCATGATTGGGGGCAAATTGCCGACCTAGAGGGCAAAAGCTGTTCACTTCGTAGATCATTTACCAAAAGAACACTGATGGAACAAGGCGGAGGAATATGTGGAGTTATTTGATTACTATCATTACCGTTCTAAACGGACATTACTGCTAATGTATTGTTTTATGCACAGCATTATTATGAGGCGTGACGGTTGTAATCTTGCTTTAATCGTTCTAATACCCAAGTACGAATGAGCGTAGCTTTTTTCATTCCACGTTCTCGTGCTAATTCCTCTAGTTCACGGTCCGTTTCCGAGTCAAACCGTACTTGGACATTGGCAGAAAGTCCACGGGTCGAACGCACGGTAACAAGAGTAGTTTCTTCTTTAAAATCAGTGATGTCGTGAGTATCCCAAAAGGTTGCCTCTTCCTCATAACTATTGAATGCTGGAATAGACCCATGTGCTTCTGTAGGATATTCTGGTCCTCTATAAGAAATTTGGTCATTCATTTTTGTTTACCTGCTTTCCATTCTCGATAGATGTGACGCTCTTTTGTACTGGCTCTTCGAGCACTGACAGGATAAAACATTCCTGTTCCTTTGGGAGCTAGTATTACTGTAAAGAGTTTACCTCCGCTTCCAGGACCTATTACAAGATAGCGTCCACCATGAGTAGTTTCTACATATAGAAGTTCAGCTTCGCCATAACACACTTCCTCAACCTCAGCACGCGAAAGCTGGTGACGCTCCCAAATATGCGCCTCATTAAAACTATCCCAATCTAAATCTACAGTGTTAATTTCTGCCATGTCTTTATTGTACTGATTTTCAGTACAATGTCAAGGAGGCTGCAAACGTATGGCGTTAGGGAAGGGAGCAGTCTATACGCTTCGTTCACAAAGAAACTACATATTTTTCTCTAGTTGAGTGGGTACGAATTGCTCGGTTAAAAAGCGATAGAAGACAGCATGGCGATCTGGTCCTTGCAACCACTGCTGTATCAGCTTTTGCCCACTTGTGTAGGTCAGATTGTACAGTCCCCATATGGGATGTTTCAGGTGAGCGACCATTTGAGAAGCTCTCTCTTCTGTAAGAAGCATGTACGTGACGAAATACTGCACTACTTCTTGTTCAGGTCGCCCCTCATCTAAGAGGATTGCTGCGTTGTTCCAAACGCCTTGAAGCATCTCGCTTGCTTGACGTAAGCGTAAAAGGGCTGTTGCATCAACGTCTTTTTGTAGTGATTGATACACATGTTCAGCAATCCATTGCTCGGCTTCTCCTTCAGCAAAGATCATCTCATGAGCCACCATCGCGATGCCTTCTGTGAGTACACTTTGTGGACATAGGGTTAAGACTAGTGTTTGTTCAAGATACTCTTCCTTCCGAACAAGCTGTTGCTCCTTGAGTACATATTCTGTATGATGACCAGGATAGCCTTCATGACATATCTTGTGATCAAACAGTCGTGACATATGTGCGGCAGTGGCTGCTACATTCATGACAACGTGTGTTTGATAGTTGCCCTTATAGTAGGCTGCCGCATCATTTTCCCATGTAGGACGATACTCGATCTCAATCATCTCATCTTGAGGCAGTTTGAGGAATGTATTGGTCCGCTTGCGTGCTTCGGCAAATGCCTGCTCAATGAAGCCTGTCAGCACATCTGTTTGATCTAAGGGCAAAGCGAGCATTGCTCTGTATGCTTGCAAGCGTTCGGCAAGACTTCCCGTTCCAGGAAGCACTGTTTCGTAAAGACTATGTGCTTGCTCGAATTGCTTTTCAGGGGTCCACGTAGGGGAAATATCCAGGCAGTATCTTGCCTCTTCTTGTAGTGAGAGGGCTTCGCCAGAGAGTTTACGGCATATCGTCTCCATAGCTTTGATATGTTTTTCAAGATAAACTTCTCTGTTTGGGACGAATCCTTGCATTGGTAACGTATTAGCAAGACTCATAGTCTGCCGCACAAGTTCAGATGCTTCTAAAACAGGTTCAGC
>CAXTWV010000072.1:0-2180 GCA_964248005.1 uncultured Ktedonobacteraceae bacterium
CAGACGCTTGCTAAGATGGGCTACGCCTTCCAGTTCATCACGCTTGCAGGCTTCCATGCGTTGAACTACAGCATGTTTGACCTGGCACTTGGCTACAAACAGCATGGTATGACGGCCTACTCGAAGCTACAACAGGCCGAATTTGGCATGGAAGAGCAGGGCTACACCGCTACCAAACATCAGCGCGAGGTGGGTACAGGCTACTTCGATGAGGTAGCGCAAGCCATTTCTGGCGGTACATCTTCAACGACAGCATTAACGGGTTCCACTGAGGAAGAGCAGTTTCATTAAGCTCTGAAATTGTTCGTGGATAAAAACACATGTAGGGGTCTAATTCATTACACCCTGTTGGCAATACGCAATGTTTGAGGCTGTTGAAACGCTTTCACGCGTGCCTTGACAGTATATGTTGCCAACAGGGTGTAATGAATTAGACCCCTACAGAGGTTCAATGTATATGTCAATATGAGATAATATCAACAAACAAGATGGACAACCTTTTTTCATCGTTGAAAGGAACTTTTGTTATGACAAGTCCAACACAATATGCACAGGGAATTGAGATTAAGGCAGAGGTGACGCCGGAATTCGCGGAGATATTGACGCCGGAGGCAATGAGTTTTGTCGCCACACTCGCACGCGCATTTGAGGCAAGACGTGAGGAGTTACTGGCAAAACGCGAGCAACGGCAAGCCGAACTTGACGCAGGCAAGAAGCCGGATTTTTTGGCGGAGACGGCATCCATTCGGCAAGGAACGTGGACGGTTGCACCGATACCAGCCGATTTGCAGGACCGTCGTGTCGAGATTACGGGTCCTGTTGAGCGTAAGATGGTCATCAACGCGCTTAATTCGGGTGCGAAGATGTTTATGGCTGACTTCGAGGATTCACATGCGCCAACATGGGATGCAACCATTCAAGGCCAGATTAACCTGCGTGATGCCATAGAAGGCACTATCACATTCAGCAGTCCAGAGGGCAAGACGTACAAACTCAATGATAAGATAGCAACACTTTTAGTACGTCCACGTGGCTGGCACCTCAACGAGAAGCATGTACTCATTGATGGAAAACCAGTCTCTGGCGGTATCTTTGACTTTGGGCTGTATTTTTTCCACAATGCAAAACGTTTGTTAGCAAAGGGAAGCGGCCCTTACTTCTATCTGCCAAAACTAGAGGGACATCTTGAGGCACGTTTGTGGAATGATATCTTCGTGCTGGCACAACAGGAGCTTGGTCTTCCGAACGGGACCATTCGTGCAACCGTGCTAATCGAGACCATCTTGGCTACGTTTGAGATGGATGAAATCCTGTATGAGTTGCGTGATCATTCGTCGGGCTTAAACTGTGGACGCTGGGACTACATTTTCAGTGCCATCAAGAAATTTCATCAGGACCCTAACTACATTTTGCCCGACCGTTCACAGGTGACAATGACGGTTCCCTTCATGCGCTCCTACTCTCTGCTTTTAATCCAAACCTGTCATAAACGCAACATTCATGCTATGGGTGGTATGGCGGCCCAAATTCCGATTAAGAATGATGAGAAGGCGAACGAGGAAGCTCTGGCCCGTGTGCGTGCCGACAAGCATCGTGAGGCCACGGATGGACATGATGGTACATGGGTAGCGCATCCTGGCCTTGTCGCGATAGCTATGGAAGAGTTTGACGCGGTGATGAAGGGACCAAACCAGATTGACCGCAAGCGTGAGGATGTGCATGTCACAGCGGCTGACCTGATTGCTGTACCACAGGGAACGATTACCGAGGCTGGTGTGCGCAACAATATTAGTGTGAGCCTGCAATACATGGAGTCATGGCTGCGTGGTAATGGGTGTGTCCCAATCTTCAATTTAATGGAAGATGCAGCGACAACCGAGATTGCACGTTCACAAATCTGGCAGTGGCTACACAACTCTAAAGCCGCGCTTGACGATGGACGCAAACTTGACACCAACCTCTTTCATCAATTGATGAAAGAGGAGCTGGATAAGATCAAAACGGCTATCGGCGAACAACAGTATGCGAACCGCAGATTCCAAACCGCGGCAGAATTGATCGACAAGATTATCACGGACGATCAGTTCGTGGAATTTTTGACGTTGCCAGCGTATCAATACATAAACTAATGTAATAGATGGTCAGGTTTTTTTTGTATTGGGGCGTCCCGTTCGGGCGCA
>CAXTWV010000072.1:2190-17604 GCA_964248005.1 uncultured Ktedonobacteraceae bacterium
TTCAAATCTTTGTGCTTGTGTTAGTGGGCTGTCCCAACGTCGGGCGCAACCGTAAACATACAACCTGACCATCTATTACAGTTCCAGGCTTTTCTCTTTGACAATGCCTGTGACTCGTTCGATAAACTGCGTCAAGGGCATCGCTTTGAGATCAATATTTGTACGCAAGCGCACGGATGCAGCTTCGGCGGCGGCTTCTTTATCGCCGACGACGAGCATGTACGGTATTTTTTGCATCTGTGCATCACGGATTTTCGCGTTCATACGCTCACCTCGTCCATCGACTTCGGCACGGATACCTGCGGCTTTGAGCATCTGCAACACCTTGTCAGCGTATTCTTGATGGCGGTCGGCGATGGGAATAATCATCGCTTGTACAGGCGAGAGCCAGACAGGGAAGGCACCCGCGAAGTGCTCGATAATCAAGGCCAGGAAACGTTCCGTCGAACCTGTGACGGCACGATGAATCATAACCGGACGATGTGCCAGTCCATCCTCGCCGATGTACTCAAGTTGGAAGTTTTCAGGCTGATTAAAGTCGAGTTGAATCGTTGGTCCTTGCCACTCACGACCAAGAGCATCACGTACCAGCACGTCTATTTTGGGGCCATAAAATGCTCCCTCGCCGACACCCTCTTCATAAGCAATACCCCTGCTTTCAACCGCGTTGCGTAGTGTGCGCTCTGCCTCATCCCATACCTCGTCACTACCAATATAGTCGCCCTTCTTCTGTGGGTCACGCAACGAGAGACGTACCGAGTAATCCGACAGCCCATAGGTCTTGAAGACTTCTAGTGTCAGGTTAAAGGCGTTGTCGAACTCTTCCTGAATCTGGTCTGGACGCATGAACACATGCGCGTCATCCTGTGTGAGACTACGCACACGAGCAAGACCCGTTAATGCACCCGCTTTTTCATAGCGGTAGAGCGTGGCAAACTCTGCGTAACGCACGGGTAGTTCGCGGTAGCTATGCATTTGTGACTTATACAGCAGAATGTGATGAGGGCAGTTCATTGGCTTGAGCACATACGATTCATCTTCTGTTTGCTCTTGCTCACCCTTCATCATCGGGAACATATCCTCGCGGTATGTGTACCAGTGCCGAGACGTTTTGTACAGGCTCACTTTGCCGAGATGTGATGTCCACACATGTTGGTAGCCATACTTTTCTTGCGTTGTGCGCACATAGTCTTCCATAAGATGGCGTAACATTTCGCCACGTGGTAGAAACAAAGGGACACCCGCAGGTACTTCGTCGCTAAAGACGAACAATTTGAGTTCGCGCCCAAGCTTGCGATGGTCGCGCTTTTGTGCCTCTTCGAGTCGCCATAGATACTGGTCGAGTTCCTCCTGTGTGAACCACGCTGTACCATAGATGCGCTGCAACATAGGACGACGCTCATCGCCACGCCAGTAAGCACCCGCGACACGCATCAGTTTGATAGGACCGATTTCTCCCGTAGACTCGACGTGTTGCCCTCGACATAGGTCAAGAAACGTGTTTTGTCGTTCCATGCCAACTTCCTCGTCGGTCAAGTTTTCGATGAGTTCGATTTTGTATGGCTGGTCCTTCTCATGAAAGTACTTCAGGGCCGTTTCACGGGGCCAGCTATCATGAATAAAGGGATAATTGCCAGCGATGATACGCTTCATACGCTGCTCGATGTCGGGCAGGTCATCAGGCGTCAATGAGCGCGGCAGGTCAAAGTCATAATAGAATCCGTCTTCGATAGCTGGTCCAATGGCAAGTTTTGCCTCTGGAAACACTTCTAGCACCGCTTCCGCCATCACGTGCGCGGCAGAGTGTCGCATACGCTGTATCGGCGTGTAGTTGACTGCGTTTTGCAGTTCCATCTCTACTGACATACGCGTGTAACCTTTCATACTACAAGAAAATGACAATAAAAAAGCCCTTTCATCCCTCATTGGGACGAAAAGGCGTGTAACGCGTGTTTCGTGGTTCCACCCAGTTTCCGCTTCTCTTGTGCCAATAGGGTGTAATGAATTAGACCCTTACAAGGGAAGACGCTTGTGCAACCGTTAACGGGGTTGAGGCGTACACATTACTTGCTCTGTGCAGGCGCATGAGGGGTATTCACTTCTTACCGATAGGAGCACTTTCAGCCGCCGATGCTTCCTCTCTGAGTATCGCTGGGAAGGAACATGTCTCATACATGCCATATGAAATTTTTGCTAGCATAATCATACCATAGAGTGTATGTGCTGTAAATAGGGTTTCAAGAAAAGCCAGAAAGATATTTCTTCAAAGGATGTAAACAAAGCTATCCTCTGTTCGTTTCTACAAGTACATGCAGAAAGGTCAGTGAAACGAAATGTTGCCAGCTCACAGTACATATTCTTCTGAAAAACAACTCTCACATTCCTTCTTGAAACGTCCACAGGTACGTGTCGCGTTACTGTGTTTTTTACTCGTTGTTTCCGTCCTACTTTACCTGTTTCTAGGTTCGTTTGCACAGCCAAACGATGCATACGTTGTGCCATTTCTACTGATATGGCTTGTGTGCTTTGTTCCCTATTTGGGGACCTGTGTATTTGTACTACTCACACCTGCCTCTCGTGGGTATTGGCGCATTGCCGAAATAGGAATTATTTTGTTTGGTGCGTTTCTCTTTCGTGCTCTCTTGCTGCCGCAGGTGCCCTGGTTGTCGCGCGACTCGTGGCGTTATCTGTGGGACGCACGTGTTATTCTCCATGGTTATAGTCCCTATGTCTATGCGCCAGAGAGTCCCATCCTCAAACCACTTCGCGATGTGCTTATTTATGGTAATAGTGGCTATCGTGACGTACCAACGGTCTATCCTCCTGGTGCGGAAGGTGTCTATGTGCTGAGTTATTTGCTTGCGCCAAGCAACCTTTTTGTACTGAAAGCCATCTTTCTCGGTTTTGAGATGCTCACCTGTTTTGGACTCGCACTGCTGTTACTACAACGTGGACGTGATCCACGCCTGATGGTACTCTACGCTTGGTGTCCATTACCAATTGTCGAGTTCGCCATCGAAGGGCATCTTGATGCCTTAACTGTTACACTTATTGTATTTATATTGCTTTTTGCTCCAAAGCGCGATAAGACGGTCTGGTGGCGTATACTGCTTGGTGTACTCATTGCGTTGGCGACCTTGACCAAAATTTATCCAATTCTGTTACTGCTCGTGGTGACGCGACGACGCGATTGGGCGATACCTCTCGCCTGTTTCGTAACCATTGCGCTTGCCTATATTCCTTTTATTGTGCTCGGACATGGACATGTATTCGGCTTTTTCTCAACCTATGCGACAGAGCAGCGACAAAACGCGGGCGTGGTGCCGCTTGTCATTCACTGGATTACCTATACTAACTTACATGTACGAGATGCAATCACTGTAGTCGTGCAGTATAGCGTTGATGCGTTGTTGATTGGCCCTTTGCTTATAGTCATACTCGTCCTTCGTTTACGTGAGCGCATCAGTATGGACGTGGCAATGCTTGTTTTGATCGGTGCGGTATACAGTGTATCTACGCACATTTTCCCCTGGTATACAGCAACACTTTTGCTGTTTGTACCGCTATTACTCGGTCCTTTATGGACATCCAAAGGATTACAAGGTAAAGGCATTATAATTGTAGCGGTGTGGTATTTTGCTTGTACAGCACTTACTAGCTATTTTTTACGCAATACAATAGATTGGACGCTGTATTATACGTTTGTCTATGGTGTATCTGTGTTTTTACTTGCTGTAGGATTTGGATGTATCATCCGTAACTATGTGTCTGAAAAAGTGCATTGTGTCCAATAGTAGAAAGTGTAACATTTGCCGACTAAAAGCTCCTGATGTTACCCATATACTCTTTCCCTTGCATCTCTACTACACGAACATGATGCTTTGACAAAGCTTATACAGGTGGAAACAAAGTATGGACGTGCTATATACGGTATGATATGCTACAAAAGCCATGTAGAGTGCATGTTCTCCATTGTTTTACAACAAGGACCGGAGAAAACGTATGACGGTACAGGGGGGATTCATCGAAAAGCCTGATTTGGAACTGTACTCGGATACCCCTATGTTTAATACGAAGTCGGTGGTACAACAAACAGGTGTGCCTGGACCAACACTTCGCGCATGGGAACGTCGTTACACACTCCTTTCGCCAGAACGCGCTAACAATACATATCGTTTGTATAGTGAACGTGATGTTGTGATGATTCGCTGGCTCAAAGAGCGTGTTGATGCTGGTATGGCGATTAGTCAGGCTATTGCGTTCTTTCTTCATAAGCATGATGAAACACACGTTGAAAATCCTTCTTCAAGCGAGTCGTCGAGTAGTATTACATCGCTTACCTCTCCTACGACAACTGAGCCAGATGTATCGGCACATGTGATATCATTACTTAACGGGCATATACAGCCTGTATTTCCAACAATCTATAGTATGCGTCTTGTACGTGAACGTCTTGTGGAGGCATTCAATCAACTTGATGAATCGCTAGCAAGTATGATTATGGGGTCAATGCTCGCGATTTATCCACTAGATCAGGTCTGTGCGGAGTTGATTACACCGACGATGTGGCAAATTGGGCAGCTATGGGCAGATGGAGCGATTACTGTGTCGGTGGAGCATTTTGCGAGTAACTTTTTTCGCGCCTTGCTTTCAAACTTGATGCATGTGACGCCTATCCCAACAAGCGCACCAACAGCCATTGTGTGTTGTGCGCCAGGGGAGCCACACGAGTTAGCACCGCTCATGCTGGCACTGTTCTTGCGTCGTAGTGGAATACGGGTTGTGTATTTGGGACAAAACATAGAGATTGAGGGATTGTTACAAAGTGTGCGTAAGATTTCGCCGACGCTCTTATGCATTTCCTTGACGATGCCAGCCTATTTGTCATCGTTGATAGAACTGGCGCATAAGCTTGAAGAATTGCCGCAACCCCGCCCTATCTTTGCCTTTGGAGGTCAAGTCTTCGCGTACAACACGCACGTGATTCCACAAATCCCAGGTGTATATCTTACGGGTGATCTGGAGACGGTTGTTGCACAGTTGCATACGATGATAGTAGTATAGTAGGGACCGATCTATCGCGTCCTTGTAATATGTAGAGAAAAAAGCTAGTGTTTACGACATCTTCCACACGCACAAAAAACTTTCCCTGGTATGGCTTTGCGGGACTTGCATTGTGCCTCGTTGCATGGGCTTGTTCATGGTTACGCGTTGACCCGTTCTACCGCTATAGTTTCTTCCCGCTCTGGTTTGGCTATATTATCTTCATGGACGCGCTTGTAGTAATGCGCCATAGTGAGTCGCTCCTGACGCGTATGCGTTGGCACTATATCCAGCTTTTTGGCATTTCGAGTATCTTCTGGTGGACATTCGAGGCGTTGAATACACCCGTACAAAACTGGCATTATCGCATGGATCAACCATATACCCCACTCGCATACTTTCTGCTTGCCACCCTCAATTTCAGTACCGTGTTGCCTGCGGTCATGGAAACGGCGGAATTTCTTTCTACCTTTGAACTATGGCGTCCACGGTTGTCAGCACACGATGCTGGGCCACGTCTACCCTTGTGGCTAACGCTTGCATTAGTAGTACTGGGCATTGCTTGCTTAATTCTACCGTGGCTGTATCCCAACTATTGTTTCGTCCTCATCTGGCTTAGCGTTGTTCTCATCCTCGATCCTATTAACAATTTCGTAGGAAGAAAGTCAGCGTTTGCACACATCGCAGTGGGCGATTGGCATTTCTTCGTTTTGCCGCTTGCAGGCTTGTGGTGTGGTTTTCTGTGGGAGATGTGGAATTATTACGCCTTGCCAAAATGGTATTATGTCATTCCTTATGTGGGCTTCTTCAAGATATTCGAGATGCCTATCCTCGGTTACATGGGCTATCTCCCGTTCGCACTTGAACTCTTCGCCATGTATCAGTTTATCCTCTTCGTCACAGGCCAAAAGAAAGATTATCTAGCGATATAGAAAGAGATACAGGACATAGCCTGGTACGCATAATGCGTACCAGGCTATGTCCTGTATCTCTTTCTATATCACTCTATTTTCTTTTCTCTGTAGGTCGATAGTACATCATAATACCCCTATCACAATACTCTTATTGTAGTAATAGTTTTGTCATGTGGGATACTCTGTTACAATTACTTTCCAATAATTAAGAGGATAGAAAATATATGGTACGGCTGTTAGTCAAAGAGGTGGCAAAGCAAAAAGGGTTTAGTATGGGCCGCTTGCAGAGAACTGCTGATATTTCCTATCGGACGGTAAAGCTTATTTATCAGGACCCATATAAAGATGTAACACTCAGCACACTTGAGAAAATTGCACACGCGCTTGATGTGCCTATACGTGATCTGATAGATGATGCCTCGCCTTCTCTTTTCTCTGACGAAGCTTGACAATCAAACACGAAATTTATGTCGGTAGGGGCAGCAATTCATTGTGCCCAAAGATGGGTGTGGTGAAGGGACAACGCGTTGGCAACGATTCTCTTTTTTAACGTGAACCCCTCCCCACCCATCTTTGGGCACAATGAATTGCTGCCCCTACCGATGTTACGTTTTGGTTATTAAAATACGTTAAATTCCTACATATTGCTCACACAATACCATATGATAGAATAGAGACACTTGCTTGTATGTCAAAGAAAAGTGGAGGTTTTTATGGATGCTGCCCTTGCTGATGTTATTGTGATCGACCTGTCGCGTATCTATGCTGGTCCCTATTGTACGATGATGCTGGGCGATTTGGGCGCGACGGTAATGAAGGTAGAACAACCTGAGAAGGGCGATGATACGCGCCATTTTGGTCCGCCATATATCGAAGGGGAGAGTGCCTACTATCTAGGACTGAACCGTAACAAGTACAGTATCACGCTCGACTTCAACAAGCCTGATGAGAAAGAACATCTTTTGCGCTTGCTCAAGGATGCAACTGTTCTAGTGGAAAACTTTCGTCCAGGCACAATGGAGAAACTGGGGCTAGACTACGAGACATTGCATGCCCTCAACCCCGGTCTGATCTATTGTTCAATCAGTGGCTACGGGCAAGATGGTCCCTATCGTATGCGTGCGGGCTATGATTTTGTTGCGCAGGCGGAATCGGGCTTGATGGCGGTTACGGGCGACGTAGACGGTGAACCGCAGCGTTGTGGCTCTCCTATTGGCGATCAAGCGGCCGGTATGTATGCCTGTATGTCGGTGCTTGCGGCACTGCGGGTTCGAGATCGCACGGGGCAGGGGCAACGTATAGACATTTCGCTGCTTGAATCGGCTGTTTCTCTGCTTGGCAATGTCTCCGCCAATCATCTTATTTCAGGTGAAGAGGCCAGACGCTATGGCAATGGACATCCTAATATTGTGCCCTATCAAGCGTTTCAGACGAGTGATGGCTACATTGTTGTCGCGGCTGGCAATGATCGCCTCTTCCAATCATTGTGTACCTTCCTGGAACGTGAGGACCTTGCACACGATCCGCGCTTCACAACAAATTCGTTGCGTATACACAACCGTCACGAATTAATTCCCCAACTACAGGAACGCTTCTTACAACGGACGAGCGAGGAATGGCTTGCGGCATTGCGTACCGCTGGCCTTCCATGTGGGCCGATTAACAAGGTAAGTCAGATATTTCAAGACCCGCAAATTCAGGCCAGAGGACTCGTCTGGGAATGTGAACATCCCACTGCTGGCACCATCAAACTCACAGGCTCGCCGCTTCGCCTCTCTGAAACCCCAACGAGGTTGTATAAAGCACCGCCACTATTGGGCGAGGATAATGGGAAAAATTTCTAATGGAGGTGTGTTTGTAGAAGTGTATGCTTTCTTTGTTATAAAGCATACACTTCTACAAACACATGCTTATGAGGGTTGACCGAAGCCTTGTAGTAGAGTCCACGTTTCTGATTGACTTCCCTGCACTGCCACGCTATGAGCGCCGTTTGTTTGGGGAAGCAAGGCATCGGGCAAGAGAGGCCACACGATAATCTGATAAAATTTGCCCTGCTGACTGAACACTGTATAGGTTGAGGTCTGGGTTTGTGTGAAGAGCGTAAGGCCACGCTGTCCATAGAGCGGTACCAGTCCCGCTTGAGCGTTGGTAGACGTGCATGATGCGTTTGCGCCGAAACGCAAGAGTGTACATTCGTGGTCTACCACTTGCGCGAGTGAAATGTCGTTATAGGGCCATGCGGTCGGCGTTTTTGCTCCTTTCGGTTGGGCCATGACCAGGAGCGCAACCCCTGTAGGAGCATAGTTTTGTGCGTTTGTGGGATGATAGGAGAGTAAGAAATCCTGGATGGCAAAGACATGGTTTGTTTCACTATCCTGTGTACCTGTTGGCTTCGCCAACAAGCGAACCTCTTTCTGCTGACCATTGGCCGTTACGCTTACTGTCGTGCTACCAACATCAGCCGCCATTTGTCCGTAGGTGGCCTTCGAGCTAGCGAAAAAGGCGTTCTGATTCACCACCACATCTAAGATATGCTGAACCTCTGAAGGTGAGAGTTGTGCCTTGTCAAGAGAGACACGTGCTCCAAAAGTCTTAAACAGAAGCGTTCCGTCTCCATAAAGTGTCCACTCCGGTACACCATTGACGGGAGGATAGATAAAGCCAGGAGCGTTAAACAGACGGACGAGAATATGACCAGCAGTGTGGTCGTAGGTGACGGGCGAACTCTGCGTACCAGTGGACGTGGAGGAACCGCATCCCGTACAGAATAGCAGAAGCCCTACAATCATCGAGAATAGTAGAAGGAATGTGTTGCCTGAGCGATTACGTAGCATAAGCATGGAGATATTCTCCTCTCAGCCATATGAAGGCTTTCTCGACGTACAAGTAAGCATGAGTAGAGTGCTACTTGTAAAGTAGATGCTTTATAGCTCAAAAAAGTTCCCGAATAGGAGCACATTTGTGTGAAACTTCGCACAAATGTGCTCCTGTTCATATGGCCTCTCTATAAGAGGAAGCCTTTGCTTGTTCGAGTGAAGGGAAACGAAAACTATGGCCCTGCGAGAACACAACCAGTTTGAGCGTTGTCCCACTCTCCCTGTACAATATAAGAGTTGTTGTTCCAGGTGACATTCGCGCCATTGTTATCGGTTGGACCGTACACATATGCGCATTTATCACCAATTTCTTGACCGCTAGTCGTATCCCACCACGCATTTCCTAGTGGATTGGTGGCGGCTTCTATTTGCTCATGCGATGTTGTACTGATCTCAGCGTCGGCATCGGTATCACCATTAGGACTCGTGGAAAGTTCATAGCAGCCGCTCAGATCGTTTCCATCGTAGGGCATAGCACCGTAGATACTAGGATTGGCAGGGTCACCAAATGAGCCATGATATGCACAAAACGGGGCTGGACCACTAGCGGCTGGTGGGCTGCAACTCCCATTGTTGCAGAGTGTTTCGCCACGGGCAAGGTAGATCATGAAGATAGTCGTTGATGATGGTGCCCAGTTGAGCGCGTTTTGTGCCGCCGTCACTTGCCCTTGAATATCACTATCAGCAAGCGTTTGTGAAGGATACGGATTAGAGTCCGTTGCAATATTCACAAGTGTCGCACTCGTAGGAGCATTACCGCTTGTATCAGTATACTGTTGATTATTGGCATAGAGCGGTGAACTACCAACGTCTTGAAAGTAGCGTTCGAGGAGACTATGGTAATTTGAACTGACATAGCTACCGTTTGGCTCCCAAAAGACTACATAGACACTCGTGGTTCCTCTCATGACAGGCCCACCGCTATAGTCGAGATTTCCATTACTATCATTCGGACGCCGTACCCCTCTTTTTAGAAAGGCATGGGTATAGGTCTTAAGCGGATGATGTACTGGTTGTGGCTTGTACTGATGCGTCGAGGGATGTCCATAGATAAGGCGGAAAAGGGTTGCGCTTGTCGTATTACTTCTTGGTGAAACCTGTGCTTTTGCGCTGACCCCTGTTGGAGTTGCAAGCAGTAGCATACTTACCAGGAGGGCGAGCAAAGAGAGATGAGAAAGCTTGCCGATTCTGTGCGTCATAAGGATGTACACCTCTTTCTTGAACAAAGCAGTGACAAAAAGCGGTCGTTATACGATTTGCATCACCTACATTGACGTACCTCAGAGTGCCAAAAAAAATTGTCAGACGCATTACACTGTACAAAATGTCAACATGTGTAGAATGGCTAATCTATACATGTTAATAGAATATCCTACTATCCTATCTCTAGCTAGACGTATTGCTATTACTTTTTTGGTAGACGGACTTTTTGCATGAGATCACTTTAATAAAATATGTATAGTTTATATAATAATTAATAAAACTTATAGATTGTTTGTAAAGTAAGAAAATGTGTGAAAGTAAACTCATCAATATGTGTAGGGCAAGTAACATGTATTCGACGCGCTATATGATTTTGTTGACAAACTTGTTGGGCTAAGATAGTATTCGCAACTAGCAGAACAAGCCATTATATCTTGCTATATCCATACGATTTCACATGATATACAGGTGTGAGTGGCAAAAAAGTACAAGAGGCAAAGTCAATGGGAATCATCAGTTTATTTTCTGGATGTGGTGGGTGTAGTTTGGGTTTGAAGAAAAGTGGATGTTTCTATGATGCTGTGTCATTGCCACGCGCTTTTATCAGTGCATTTAAGTACTCTAAGGTCATCATGGGTAGAAGGTAATTCTCCTGGACGCGCTGATGGGCGGCTTTGCCGAGTGTGCGCCAGAGGTCGCGATTTTGAAGCAATTTGAGCGTATCCTGGGCGCATGCTTCTGTATCATCAACGATGTACCCATTCTGTCCGTTGATAATTTGTGTCTGTAAGCCGGTCGCGGATGTCCCGACGACTGGCTGGTATTTCCACATCGCTTCCGTCGTCGTCAAGCCGAAGCCTTCACGTGGTGAGCGTTGGAGGATAACACTTGAATAGCGTTGGAACGCGTTCACTTGCGCATGCTGTATCTGAGCGGGATCAGATAGCAGGTGTATATCCGTATCTTGCCCTGCGTAATTCTGTAACTCCTTGAGTATCTTTTGTGCGCTGATATCATCGGCAGCTTCCATTGCCCCGACAAGTGCAACTTGAACCGTAGGAAGATGTTGTTTCACTAAGCGATACACATCAATCACCTGCCAGGGATTTTTCCAGGTACTAAACCGTGAAACTTGTGTGATCAGAGGTCGCTTCGTGTCTATACCGCAGTTCCTCAACAGCTTCAACCCCTGCTCTAACGGGATATCTTGATTCTTTTCGCTGAATGGGTCAATTGTTGGTGTAATAACTTGTGTCTTGTCATGCGGCAACTCAGGGAAGATGGACGCCTGGGAGTTAAAAACATAGACTGCATAGGGGTCAAGAAACTGCTCGATATATGCCTTTGCACTTTCATTGGGATGAGCAGTATCTACATGACACATCCAGAGGGCTGGCCTCATCCAGGGGAAAAATGTAGCCAGGGGAGCGAGTTGAAAATCATGGATGAAATAGAGATCAGCTCGCTTTTCCTGTGCATAGCTCTCGACTGCCGTACCACGTAAAGAGTCAAGGAAGACATGTTGCTCTTGCGGAGAAAGGTCCCCTTGTCCGATGCCTTGAAGCAGTTCTCCAAGGCGTGCCACGAAACGATTTTCGGCCTCATCGAGCGCGATCACGTCCCATGTATGTGGAATGCCGAGTTCCTCCATAAGAGGGAGCAGTGCTCCAAGCAGTTCCGCCACGCCTCCGCCGTGTCGTGCCGTATTGATGTGGAGTACGTGCAATCCAGAAAGAGACTCAGCGACACGGTAGATATGAGTCAGCATATCCTCTCCAACAAACTGTGCATACCGATCTAGTAGTTGTGACCGTTTCATGAATATATGCTCCTTTGCTGATACGTACTCTTATTGTATTATATTTGAGGGGTATAGCATTATTGTTTAAGTTGCTGTAATACAGAGGAACGAATGGTACTCGGTTCCAATATACGCTTCATATCCCCGAAATTTATAACGTTTTCTATGTTTATTTCTTTATAAGAAAGGACATGATGCAAATGACAAGATCTACCAAAACGATGTTCTTAGGATTGCTTATCATGATATTTGGTGCGATTATAGGCTCATCACCTGCTATAACTGGCCTACTTTTAGCAAACTTTTATGCTCACAGCACCAGCGGTAGTGTTCCCTCTCTACAAGATATTTATGCCCAATTTTTGCAGTTCGACTATCTTGTAGTTGCTATCATCACAGTAGGATTCATTATGGGCATAGTGGGCTTCTTTATAAGGGATTAAGAGTCCGCCAAGTCGTTTACAATAGTGGCAGACTACGCTATACTAACCGAAAACGTTTAGAGATATTTATTTTTTATAGCTGTGTTTGGAGGAATCAGTTCGTGAAAATCACATGTAAACAGCAGGATTTGAGTCGGGGGCTTTCTGTGGTGAGCCACGCCGTTTCGAGTCGTAGCACATTACCCATTCTCGCCAATATTTTGCTTTCAACCGATAATGGACGGTTACGCTTGTATGCGACAAACCTGGAAATTGGCATTAATTGCTGGATTGACGCCGAAGTTCATGAAGAAGGAACAACCACTGTTCCTGCCAAACTGATTACCGACCTTGTGAATAGCCTGCCACAGGCATCCGTTGATATCGTCGTGCCAGAGGATTCGCACACTATGAGTATCAAGAGTATGCGTAGTAGCGCGAATATCAAAGGCATGGACCCATCGGAATTTCCACTTAGCCCGAACACGGAGGGTAGCGATCCAGCGGTTGTCGTTGACGCAGCCCAGTTAAAAGAAATGATTGCCGAGGTCGCGTTCGCGGCTGCCGATGATGACTCACGTCCGGTGTTGACGGGCGTGCTTGTACAGGTGAGTACGGGCAAGATGACCTTTGCTGCCGCCGACGCCTTCCGTCTCGCAGTCCGTGTCTCGGCTTTACCGGATGACACCGTGCTACGCAACGATATTCTCATTCCCGCTCGCACCTTGACCGAGCTTTCGCGCATTCTACCATCCGAAGGCTCTGTGCAGATGATTGTGACACCGAACCGCAGTCAGGTTCTCTTCCACACAGAAAATATTGATCTACTGTCGCGCTTGATCGAGGGGACATTCCCGAATTTCCGTCAGATCATTCCTAAAGAGCATACGACACGCGCGGTTGTCGAGACAAAAGAGTTCGCGGCGGCTGTGAAGTCCGTTGCTCCTTTCGCACGCGATAGCTCGAACATCGCACGCATCAAAATCAACGGCGGCGGTGGCAACGGTATAGAGCCAGGAGCATTGACAATTGAGGCTACCGCTGAGGATGTCGGTAACAATGTCAGCATTATCAATGCAGCCGTTGATGGGCCGGAGCAGCAAATCATCTTCAACGTCAAGTATCTAGCTGAAGTGCTCTCAGTTCTGGACACACCAGAGGTAGCAATTGAAGTTACATCGGCCTCACGCCCTGGTGTTGTGAGACCTGTCAGCTCGGCGGATTACACCTATGTCATCATGCCAATGAGTACCAACCGTTAAATAGAACCGCCTGTAGGGGTCTAATTAAAATAAAACAAAACAGCGCGACAAAAACCCAAAAAGGGTTTTTAAATTAATAACACCCCTACAGTATTCTTATCACATGGATAGTTAATAGTTATTATGTATCTCTCCCACCTCACCCTGAGCGAGTTTCGGAACTATCGACAATTGAACTTTCCGTTTGGCCCTGGCCTCTTTCTCTTTTATGGCGAGAATGCGCAGGGCAAGACGAACTTGCTCGAAGCCGTGAGTATGTTATCTACCGCGACCTCATTTCATGCGAGCAGTGACCGTGAAGTGGTCAACTGGCAGGCACCGGACCATGTGGCACGTCTTGAGGCAACCGTGATACGGCAAGAAGGCGACGCTCACATCGAACTGGTGATTTTTGACCCAACGCCAGACGCAGTACAGACACCGCGGCGTGGTATGGAACTGCCGGCGAATACACCCCGAAAACGTATTAAGGTCAATGATCTACCACGCAGAGCCATAGACCTGATTGGGCAGATGAAGGTTGTGCTATTCGCGCCCACTGATTTACACCTCGTCGATGGTTCACCTGATGAACGTAGACGTTTTCTCGATAGAGCCTTGTGTCAGGTCTCGCCACGCTATTGTCAGGATGTTGTGAAGTATCGCAAGGTTGTGATGCAGAGGTCCGCCTTACTCAAACGTATCCGTGATGTACAAGAAGACCCACGCTTGCTAGATTTTCTTGACGACCAATTGATTACGCTGGCAGCGCATATCGTCGGTGAACGCTACAAGATGGTTACGAGCCTCACGCCGATTGCCAGCGAATTTCAAGCCTCGATCAGTGGCAAGCGTGAGGGGTTACAGATTGTGTATCGTCCCTCGCTCAAAGTTGACGCATCATGGGACAACCAGGAGGCGAAACAACACTACCTTGCGCAGTTGCGTGAAGTGCGTAAAAAGGAGATACTACAGGGTGTATGCCTATTGGGACCACATCGTGACGACCTGGAATTTGTGGTGAACGGCGTCAATATGCTGACGTATGGTTCGCGTGGACAGCAGCGTACAGCTGCGCTCTCCACAAAACTCGCCGAACTGACCTATATGCGTGACAGTACAGGCGATGAGCCTATTCTACTCCTCGACGACGTGTTCAGCGAACTTGACTCCTTGAGACGTGAATATTTGCTCCAGCAAGTACGTCAGCATCAGCAAGTGTTTATCACAGCTACCGATTTGACAGGCTTTCCCGCCGAGATCGTGACGCAAGCGCATATCTATCGAGTGGACAACGGGACGATACAAGAAGAGTTATAAGAGTAACGACATCGTTCTATTGATAGGCACCATGCCTAGTCGTTCATAAAACGCGATGGCATTTTTGTTAAATTCCCAGACCTGCAATTCCAGGTCTGTTGCTTCTCTCGCCTTTGCCCATTCGACACTTGCTGCGAACAGTTGATGCCCAATACCCTTGTTATTAAATGCTCTTAATACGGCAATATCGCTAATTTCTACTATGCGACGAGGCATAAGATAGCCATAAGGCGGCGCGTTGTGGACGTTTAAGAAGACATAGCCAACGACCTGTTGCTCAAAATCTGCCACAAAGACTGTTGTGTCTTTTCCTTCGATCATGCGCGTGAAATATTCGAGTGGAATGCCACTTACTCCTTGCCGAAAAATGGCTGGATATGCCTCTGCATGTATCTCCTGTGTCTCAAAACCAATCGTGGTAATGGCGGGATGATCTTCTTTGATAGCTGGACGGATGGTTGCACTCACGGTGTCGCTCCTGATGAATTTTATGGTTTATCTTGCATGTTGGATGTTTTGCGTTGCAACTGCTGCCACGCCTGCTGTATATGGGCAACCTCGGCTTCGCTTGGTACAACACGCCCATAACGGATG
>CAXTWV010000073.1:0-10937 GCA_964248005.1 uncultured Ktedonobacteraceae bacterium
CTACAGGCGCAGGGCAGCGGCAAGCGCTCATGCAACAGGTCGCTCAGGCGAGCATTGAGGGCATACAGCGGCTGCAATCCGCCTTGCTGCAACCGACGCACAATGGCTGGGGACGTGAGCCAGAGGGCTGCAAAGCGACCAATCGAGTGAGTCGCCAGCCATCGCCACAAATCCGCATAACTGCTCATCCCGTGCAGCGTACATTGGACCAAGGCCAGCCAGAGGTGCGTCCAACACAGGTCGCGCGGTCGTCCACGCTGACGGGGAGCCTGCGCCTTCGGCTCAAAGGGCGTCAAGGCTGGTTCCAAGTCAGTGA
This sequence comes from uncultured Ktedonobacteraceae bacterium, assembly GCA_964248005.1. Taxonomy (GTDB): domain Bacteria; phylum Chloroflexota; class Ktedonobacteria; order Ktedonobacterales; family Ktedonobacteraceae; genus JBBQVS01. The sequence goes on from CAXTWV010000073.1 coordinate 317, forward strand.
GCAAGTGGTCGAAGAGGGCACGCGTTTGAGCCACGTCGGGTTGAGGCACGTTCGCCAATGGAGTATCATACATCAGAGGATTGTCCTTTCAGTGTGTTTTTAAGTATCTGAAATGAGTATCCTCTTTTTTTCGTCCTTTGGCAACTCTAGACATGATTTACTTGGTCCTAATAGGGCAAGCCCTGTCATGCTCTCGACGACCTGTTTTTGCCTTTCTGTTGCTCATAGCAGCCTTTCAAGTGTCGGTAACACGACATCATCTTTTCGCGCTTGCAGGGTTGCACGCAGTCGTTCAGCGACGACGACCCGAATACGGCGTTGATGGTGCTCATAGCGGGCGAGATCGTCTGATTGCAGACCTGTCACCTCAACCCATGTCATTAGCGACTGCATACCTACGGGCGGATGATCGAATTGCACCCACACGTCCATCTCCCACTTCTCAGGGCGCGGGATGTCAAAGAGAATTTCGTAGTCCGCGATATCAATCTCTAGCTCTTTGGCAAGTTCGCTTGCAAGTGACTGCTCTACCCGATGACGGCGTTCCGCATCCCAGAAGAGCGCATCGAGGCGACTAAAGAGACGACCAGCCGCACGACTTGCCTCCACTACAACTTTATAGGGATGGCGCAACTCAAGGTCAGACGCTAACGCGCGTACACTGGCTGGCATGGTCGGTTGCGTCAACAGCGTGAGGAGCGATGTATCATCGAGTCCTGTCAATTGTTCTGGGTGGAGTACCTCTGCCTTCAACGCATCGTATACAGCACGAACAAGCATCACCTGAAATGAACGACTGGTATGATGCCAGTAGATATTATCAAACATCTCTTGACGTGCGTGAATTAATGAATGCAGTGGACTAATGCCTTTTTGTGTGACGACCATCCGTCGTTGACCCTCTACATTCGCGTTAATACGTAATGAACTGAGCAGACGCGATACATCGACACCACCATAAGGCACGTTACATGCACGCGCATCACGCGGGAGATAATCAAGCTTATCTACATCAAGTGCTCCACTCAAAAGATGTTGCAAGAGTTCATCATCCGGTGGCAACGCTTTTGTTTTTGGTGGATCAATAAAGTCCGCGACACGCTCAGGTGAGAGATGATAGTCCTGCTCAAGAATCGTCGCGATCTCGCCACTTTCAATAATCGAGCGTCCTACCTGTTCGTGAAAAATGATAGGCGAGCCAAGTTCCTCGATTGTATGCGAAAAGGGATAATGTCCAATATCGTGCAGAAGTGATGCGACAACTAACGTCTGTATACTGCTAATCGAGACACCATGCAAACCACCTTCGCTCCCACGCTGTAACAGTGCGCGTAAAGCACGAACCGTTAGATGATAACAGCCAAGACTATGCTCATAGCGTGTATGCGTCGCACCGGGCCAAATGCGATAGACAAAGCCAAGTTGCTTGATCTGCTGCAAACGTAAAAAGGCCGCTGTCCCGATCAGCTTTTCCTCGCGTGGACCAAGTGGAATAAGATCGTAGAGACTATCACGAATTGTGCTGATAGGGTTTACGTCTGGTAAGAGTGGAAAGCCATCGGCATCAGTCCAAGAAGCCTCCATGCCCGGTTGTACTATCGCTTCAGAAACATGATTATACTGTGATTCTTTGTGTTGTATGGAAGGGCGTTTTATAGGCACGCCTCTTGAACGTTGTATGCTCATATCTCTGATTGTAGCAGAGAAGTAGGAATATTGTCTATAGAATAATATTTTATTGATGGGCTACGTCCATTATCGACTTCGGCGGCTAATTGTAGGGGTCTAATTCATTACACCCTGTGGGCAATAGACCATGTTCGAGGACGTTGAAACACTTTTCACGTACCCCAACGTGTGTGTTGCCCATGGGTGTAATGAATTAGACCCCTACAGTTTGCTAGCTTTTCATTTCCTGGAATATGTGTATAATGGAACAAGCATATACCATCCCTCTTCCAGGGAACGATGCGACGGACAAAGATTGTCCGTCGCATTCTTAATTAGAGAAGGATTATTATTTTTTATGCAGGACATACCAGAGATTCAATTAATAGCCATAGACATTGATGGCACATTACTCACACCACAAAGAGAGATTGCGCCTCGTACTCTGACAGCAGTACGAGCAGCGCAGGAGGCTGGAATTATCGTGACACTGGCAACTGCACGACGTTACCTGAATACACGCCAGCTTGCTGAGGCTTTAGGGCTATCAATTCCGCTTATTACCTATGATGGCGCGTTAATCATCCAACATCCGCAGGGGACAATTCTCCATACGAACCCATTTCAAGCTCTGATAGCGCAACAAGCAGTAGATATACTGATACAGCACAACATTCAGCCCGTGGTCCATCACATTATTGACTCGGTAGAAGAGATATGGACAGGACCGGCAGAGCTAGATACGGCATGGATTGCGGATTATTTCAATGCGTTTCCTCGTGCGATACGACGTATGCCCTATGCCACACTGTGTACAGGACAGCAGGACCCATTGCGTGTCGTCGCGTTCGCACCGGACGAGATTATTGCGCGTTTGGTACCAGGGATATCAACGTTACAGTGCTCATGGAACGCGATTAAGCAAGGCAACTTTGGCTATGCTGAAATGGCGATTATGCATACCCATTGTTCAAAAGCAAGTGGAGTAATAGCACTCGCGCACCAACTGAACATTCCGCTTGCGCATGTCATGGCGATTGGTGATAACAACAATGATATCGAGATGTTGGAGGCTGTTGGTTGGGGCGTCGCAATGGGTCAGGCGTCAGACGCGGTACGATCTATCGCACAAGCTGTTACCACTAGTAACGCGGAAGATGGTGTCGCACGAGCAATCGAGCGGTATGCGCTACGTTCACGCACTACGCTCTGAGAGAAGCACGGCTTCGAATTCTTTCAGGCGTGCGACCTGCCGCTCGTTTGGAGCTGCTTGCCAGCGTTTCTGTTGTACTAACGCCAACGCATTCCGGGCCGACATGCCATCGTACATAAGCGTCGCGCATGTGAGCAAGACGCTACGCCCCACGCCATGTTCACAATGAATGAGGACGCGTCCACCATCTTTGATGGACTCATTGGCCCATTTCGCCCCTTCCGCGAGTTGCTCAGTTGTGAGAGGATAGGTATCAGGCGTTGGCAGATAGAGCAGGTGAATGTTTTCTTGTGCCAACGCCTTTTCATCATCATGATATTCCGAACGTGTATCAATCACATGCGTGACACCACTCAACCCTAAGGTATGAATGTCCTCTGGGCGCACACGCCCACCTACGGCAAGACTGTTCGTAACCCAACTCATATTCAGCTTATCGGGCAAAGGAATATGCAGTGAGCGTGCAAGTTGCTCGCTTTTCGAGTTTTCAGGAAAGAGGCGTACCGCGATACGCGTCCAAAAACGATAGAGAACGCGCTTCACACCTGTGGCTGCCCACCGTGTCGTAGAAAATTGAATGTGTGCTATCGGTTCTGGTGTGTTCGATGACATGCAAGAGTATCCTTCGTTTGTTGAATTATTATGTATCTTTGTCGTCTTCTCCAAAGGCACGGATACGTAAATTGGTGAGACGACGCATGACTGGACTTTTCATCAGCGTGCGTGGTATACGGCGGCGCAAACGGCGAATGCGAATGGCGGATTTTAAGCGGCTAGACATTGTGCTACGGCGCAGTTGCCAGTTCTGCGATTGCCACGCCCCAGGTTTCTCTGCGCTTGGCAAGTAACTCAAGATACATTCGGCAATGTCGAATGAGGCACGAGGTCGGCTAATACGTTTCGCGTTTGCCTTCTGGCGTCGTAACTCTGTTGAGCCAGGACGAACAAGGCGACGCAGCGCATCAATGAGCGTCGAAGCTTCAAGAGCTAGCGTGCCAACTTCGTTATTGACCACAAAATCAATGTTACCTTCTTCCTGGCCCGGTACATAACCACTGAGAATCACAGGAAGATTACACGCCAATGCTTCACAAATCGTGCCCGGTCCCGCTTTTGTGATAATGACATCAGAGGCATGCATCAGTTCAGGCATGTTTTGTACAAATCCAAAGATTTTCGCGGGCACGTGGAGGCTCGAACGTGTGCGTTGTAGGTGCGTATACAAGCGTCGGTTACGCCCCGTGACCACCATGAGTTGGACAGGTAGATGGGCGCGTGAGATAGCACGTACCGCTTTTTGCAGACCGCCCGCTCCATCACCACCACCAACAAGTAAAATGGTTGGGATACCAGGTTTTAAATTGAACTTACGCTGTAACTCTGCTTTACTCGCCACTGCCACCGAGAATTTGGGGTCAATGGGCATACCAAGCAAACTAACATGCTCCGGGTCTAAGCCACGCTGTAAATAGAGTTGCTTTGCCTGCTCTGTTGGCACAATATAGCGATCAACGCCTGCCGTAAACCACGCATGATGAATACTTACAAGGTCAGTTACAACAGTGATAAAAGGAATATTGAGCCGCAACTCTTGTAATGCTTGTACAGTGACATGATTGAGCATAGGGTGAATAGAGACGATTATATCTGGCTTAACGCTGGTAATGAGACGTAACAATCCATTGAAAATGAGTGGAGTGGCGACAGTTTTCACAGCAATCATAGAGGCATCGCGGTTCGTTTGCTTAAAAAACTCACCGTAGAGCTTTGGATTATAGCGAATCGTTGGGCCATAGAGTTTGACCGCCTCACGTAGTGGAAAGCGGCTGTACTCTTCAAAGACATCCACAATTTGTACGCGATAAGTGGGGGGTTGTGGCAGAACAGCCGTCGCCTGCATCGTCTTTTGCATGCCAGCACCATTCTCCGCGACGGTCTGTGTATCGAGCCGTGCTTGCCACTCTTGCTGTTGTTGTTTAGAAATCAACGTGATAGCATTGTTGATTGCGTTGGCAGCACTACGATGGCCCGCACCCGTATCCGCAATCAGAAATAGGATGGTTCGTTGCGTCTCATTCACCAGAAAACTCACCCTTTGTATTCAGAAGTACAATCAAAAAGAGAGATAAAGGATTGTTTGCACACCCCTTTATCTCTCGAATATGCGCTAGCTCTAATCCTACTCTTCGTCTTTCAAATTAAAGCGTTTGCGGAAGCGCTCCACACGACCAGCGGAGTCGAGGATACGCTGCTGACCCGTGAAGAACGGATGGCACTTTGAACACACATCAACCTTCAACACTGGCTTAGTGCTTAACGTCTGAAAGCTGTTGCCACAGGCGCAACTAACCGTGGACTCAACATAATTTGGATGTATTCCCTTTTTCATTCTTGGCTCTCCCATAATATCAATGGTAATAGGCTTTCTTCGTCACGGGGAGCGTTTCTTCCACCGCGTTTCGTCTACCGACCCTAGCTATTTTCGTTAGCAATGCAGACATGATTGTACATGTAATACATCGCCACGTCAAGTATCTCCCCCAATTGTGAAGTGTGTCTGTAGACTAGCCCTCGCGCCATTGTTCGCATTGTACTATAGATAACACAGAGGGTTACGATTTTATGCCCGATATCATCATCTTGTGGTAAACTGCCATAAGGATTATTACGCACTCATATCTATTAAGGAACTCCAACATATCATGATTGAACGCTATTCTTTGCCAGAAATGGCTGCTCTTTGGTCAAACACGCATAAGACGGACAAATGGTTACAGGTCGAACTCCTCGTCTGCGAGGGTTGGGCGCGTGAAGGCGTTATCCCGCAAGATGCCATCGAGAAGATACGCCAAGCAAGCTACAACGCACAACGGATGCAGGAGATAGAGCAAGAGACGCATCACGACATTATCTCGTTTCTGCGCTCTATCCAGGAACAACTTGGACCCGAAGGACGCTTTATCCACCTCGGCCTCACTTCGTCTGACGTACTGGATACAGGGCTGGCAGCACAAATAAAAGAGGCCGGTCAACTGCTCACGACAGCACTCGCACGCCTGATCGAGGTTGTGGCGCAAGACGCGGTGCAATACAAATATACCTTGATGGCTGGTCGCACACATGGTATTCACGCGGAACCGCTCACCTTTGGCCTCAAACTTGCGCTCTGGGTGGACGAACTACGACGCAATCAACAACGTCTGGCTGCTGCACTGGAACAGGTTACAGTCGGTAAGATTTCTGGTGCGGTTGGCACGCATGCTACCGTGCCGCCACAGATTGAAGAGTTTGTGTGTGAACAGATGGGACTCGGCATCGAGCCGATTTCGAGCCAGATTGTGCAGCGTGACCGCCATGCACATTTTATGACAACACTTGCCCTCGTTGGTAGCTCATTGGAAAAGATGGCACAAGAGATTCGCCATCTGCAACGCACCGAGCTAAGCGAAGCATTTGAGCCATTTGGCGTGGGTCAACAAGGCTCATCCGCCATGCCACATAAGCGCAACCCCGAACTGTGTGAACGTATCTGTGGACTGGCTCGCGTGCTACGCGGTTATAGCGTGACCGCGATGGAGGATGTTGCGCTCTGGCACGAGCGCGATATCAGTCATTCCTCAGCTGAGCGCATCATTATTCCCGATGCTTGCACACTGCTCCACTACATGCTTACCATCTTTACCAATGTCATGAGTGGTATTCAGGTCGATGCCGAGCGTATGCAAACAAACTTGAACATGACGGGTGGCCTTGTCTATTCGCAACGTATCCTGCTTGCCCTCATCGACAAGGGCGTAGGCCGACAGGAAGCCTACAAGATGGTGCAACGCAACGCGAAACAGGTATGGGGCATGGCAAGTATGGGTGCGGTTCAAGGACCTGCACTCCTCGACGCATTAAGCAGCGATCCCGAAGTCGCAGCGTATCTTTCTCCCGACGAACTACGTGAACTTACCAGTAACGATTACTATCTCAAATATATCGACACGTCGTTTAAGAGAATAGGCTTGTAAACATCGGCTCGCTGTAGGGGTCTAATTCATTACACCCTCTTCCCAACCTACACATTGTGGAGACGTTGAAACGTGGATCACATCCTAACACATTTGTGTACGGCGACGAGGGTGTAATGAATTAGACCCCTACAGGTCACATACATCACATCAAAGGACATCACGCCATTGAGAATTTCCGAGCAGATATTGCTTAATACTAAGACACAAGAACAGATGACACAACAAAGACGCTTTCCGTCATTTGTGCTTATGCTTGTGCTCTTTGAACTGTGTTATCTGCTCATCGTCGCACTCTCGCCTTTTCCCCAACTCGGCTTGAGCGATTCGCCTATCGCACATGCATGGTTGTGGACGCTACTCCCATCACAGATGTTGCTTTCAATCATCAAAACATCATCTACCACATATACATGGCTTGTTCCAACGCTGTTAGGTTTTACATTGTTGGGCTTATTGACTATCTATGTTTATGCAATAGCAAGGGCAACCGGTAGGGGCCTTAATTCATTACGCCCTTTTCACAATGGTCAATTGGGGCAAGGGCGTAATGAATTAAGGCCCCTACAACCAATACAGCCCGACGATTTTAGACCTGTATCACATAATGAGCAATGGTGGCTCACTATCCTTCTTGGTGGAGCGTTGCTTTTTAGCCTGACGCTCCTCATACAGCCGAAGCTGTTCTCAGACGATGTGTTCACCTATATTTTTTCCGGGCGTATTCTTACGCTGTACCGTAATAACCCTATTAATACAGCACCATTGCAGTTTCCTACCGACCCATATTTACGCTGGGTTGTTGCGGGACATGATGCGCCAAACCTGTATGGGCCGTTATGGTACTATGTCTCTTCATTGCTTGTCAGTATTGGTGGCGATAATCAGATTGGCACATTGCTACTCTTTAAAGGCTTAGCAATTCTCTCGCATCTTGTGAACATTGTACTAATTTGGAGTATTCTTGATCATATTGCTCCAAAGCGTCGTGTGTTAGGCACATTGCTCTATGCGTGGAATCCGCTCATACTTATAGAGTTAGCAGGAAGTGGTCATAGCGAGGGAGTGTTACTATTCCTGCTTTTTTTGGGGACATGGCTCTATGTATCTCAAGAAGATTCCTGGCTCAGGTGGGCTGCTTTTCTTGTATTTGGCTTGGCACTCAGCATGAATTTGATTGTTGCCCTGTTCGTACCACTCCTGCTGTGGTTTGATGTACGCTCAGAACGTGTTATAGGGCGTGCGATAGGAGGCTTCTGCTGGCGGACAGTGCTTGTCTTGTTGCCTGCATTAGCGATATGGCTTCCTTTCTGGCGTGGTGCCTCTACCTTTTTCGCCCTTACCTCTGCAATAGATATGCAGCACTTTATTCATTCGCCAATTGGAACGTTGGTTGGTCCTACTCGCGCTTTCTTCCGCTTGATTGCCTACGTCTTACGCTTCCCACCGACATGGAACCCCATATCCTCCGCTGATGTCACGTTACGTGGTTCCGCAACCTTCATTTTTGTCCTCATTTATGGTAATGTCTTTGGGCGTGTACGTCAGGCACCCATCACGCTTGCTAATGTACGCTCTAGCTCTGACGTTGACAAAGACAGCACAAGACCAGGATTCGATGTACTTTTATATGCGTGGAATGTGGCGGTCTTTGCCTATCTCATGTTAGTCGCAGGGTGGTTCTGGCCGTGGTATCTGCTCTGGTTATTGTGGATCGCCGTGTTGCGTCGCTTTGATACCTTTACCTCAACAATGCTCGTTTTATCAGGCACAGTACTTTTTTTCTATCTCTTCATGGGATTGCTAAAAGCACCCGTTGCCCTCTATCAATCAACACTCATTTTTGGTCTACCTCTTGTCTATCTGGTAAGCGTCAAAGGTAGGCAGAGGCAAAGAGAAAGGACCGAGATTCTCCATGACAGACGAAGTGAAACAGCGTAAAATAGAACATGTCACCGTTGCGCTTGGACAAGACGTGTCAGCACTCCAGCGTGCCAATTGGGGTGACGTACATTTTGTGCATCAGGCATTGCCAGAGGTAGACCTGGATGCAATTGATACCTCCGTATCGTTTCTTCACCGACGACTGCGCTATCCACTCTTCATATCTTCCCTCACTGGTGGTCATCCCGATGTGACCACCATCAATCGCAACCTCGCGCGAGCAGCAGAAGCGTATGGAATCGCGCTCGGTGTTGGCAGCCAACGTGCGGCAATCGTCAATCCCGATGTCGCGGATAGTTATGCTATTACGCGTGAGACAGCTCCAAATGCATTTCTGATTGCAAACATTGGTGCGCCACAACTTATTGCACAGACAAAGCATCTAGCATTCACACCAGAGCAGGTACAACGCGCTATCGACATGATTGGTGCCAACGCCTTAGCCGTCCATATGAATAGCCTGCAAGAGGCGGCACAACCGGAGGGGGACCGTCGCGCCGTTGGTGCAGCTGACGCACTTAGAAAAGTCACACAACAGGTAGCGATTCCTGTCATTGCCAAAGAGACTGGTGCAGGCGTTAGTCGTGAACAAGCACTGCTACTACGTTCCTGTGGCGTCTCCGCAATAGATGTCGGTGGCGCGGGTGGCAGCAGCATGGCAGCGATGGAGGCAACACGCTCTCAATCGCGCGGAGATGAGCGTACAATGAATATCGGTCTACTCTATCGCGACTGGGGTATCGCTACGCCCATCGCAGTCGTCGAGGCAAGTACCGCGAAATTGCCGCTCATCTCTACGGGTGGTGTACGCAACGGTCTTGATGTCGCACGTGCGCTTGCCCTCGGTGCCACACTCGTCGGTATGGGCTTTCCCTTCCTCAAAGCCGCCAGCGAGAGCTACGAAAGCGTCTGTGAACTGCTCGAAACAGTCATCGCGGAACTCCGAGTTGCCATGCAGTTAAGCGGTGCCGCAACCATCGAGCAACTGCGTCAAGTCGATGTGGTCGTTATGGGCGAGACACGCGAATGGCTCTCGTTGCGCGGCTTCGACGAAGATTTGAAGGCAATGGCCCAACGTCGCTGGCGTCAAATCGAAGCCGATAGCGGAGAATAATCTTCTGGCGTATTCACATTCACAAACGAGCGCAATTGTGGGTCAATCCCTCGCAATTGCGCCTCGTCTATATATTGGACAAATGCGACATCTAATAGACTACGCGGATCACGACGTCCAGCCTGCAAACGCTCCTCTATCAGAGGCAGAATAGCACGAGGATAGACCGCGAATAGCACCTGTGGAATAGCATTGACAATAGGTACAAGCAAAGAGTTATCGACACGCGGGTGTGAAAGCAAAAACGCGACCATCTCTGGCTGCACAAAGGGCATATCTACCGCGGTGACTAATGCATGAGATGCTTGTATTGTGTGCAACCCTGTATAAAGACCCATAAGTGGACCAACATCAGGCGTCTCATCGGTCACAACGGGGATATCGAGATGCTTATACAGTACTGCTTGCTCATCACCTCTCACCACCAGCACAACCTCGCTACACTGAGCGGCAAGCAAGGTAACAAGATGTTGCACAAAGGTTGTGTTGGTATCATCAGGAAGTGGCAATAATGCCTTATCTCTGCCCATGCGTGTGCTACGCCCACCCGCCAAAATGATGCCAGCCGAGGAAAACATGTTATCTCCAACATAGGAAAGAATGATTGATGTGTGGAGGCGACGTGTATATAGCCTCCACACCAAAATAATTCTTTGCTTTATTTATTTT
>CAXTWV010000073.1:10947-12956 GCA_964248005.1 uncultured Ktedonobacteraceae bacterium
GAGCATGTTTGCTCGAAGTATAAGAGGAGCGAGTGAGCATGACAGGAGTAGACGGGCATGACAGGGGCAAGCCCTGTCACTACTATACTGCCTGCCGCAAAGCGGCGGGAAACGTGTATGGTAGTGACAGGGCTTGCCCCTGTCATGCTCTTTTGCCCCTGTCATGCTCTTTTGCTCTATTCTGCCCTCAGAATACACATCATAATCTAGCGTGTCAACGCTTTTGTTTTGCGCCTATTGCCTTTAGGGATGTACTGTTGACGATTTTGGTAGGCAACGAAGTTATCGCGTTCGGCTGGATATTTGCGCACGAGGTATAGGACCCATGTAACAGCCCAAGCGAGCAGAGCAATAGCCCACAGCACACGCCAGAAACGCCACGCGAAAAAATAGTCAAAGAGGAACACGCGTGCGAAGATCAGGGGTAGACCGATGAAGCATATCACCGCGAACCAGCCAAGATATCTGTCCAGCATGTACTTTAGAATAGCCTTACTTTTGACAAAACGCTTGCGACCCTCAACCGAATAGTAGAAGGTGATCAGCAGACCAGCACAGCAGAAGATCAGCCAGGGCCAAAGATAATGAAATGTTTCTGGTCCTGAAAGCCCCGCGTTAGAGCCTGCGTCGGTCGGCGTATCAAAGAGCCAGTGATAGAGGTCGAAATGCTGCATAAAAATTCACTCCCTTCTTCTTAAACCTCATAATTGTTGTTATGATAGCATGGATAGGGCAAAGCGTCTATAGTGTATTCCCCTGATCTCTTGGTCCAATCCAGAGTTCGTGCTGCTGATCCCAGTGCCAATCATAGGTCGCCATTGCTAACGAGGGCATACCTTTTCCTTCTAAATGGAGACGAGGCCAGCCAGCAGCGATACGTTCTAGCGTCTCAGGCCAGGACCGAATACCACCAAGAGCATCGGCAGCCTCAACACTACACGCGCCAACAGCACAGGCTGTAGCAAGCGTTTCCTCTGGTATCATGCTTTTCAAGAAACTCATCAGAAATCCCGCTATCGTCGCATCACCTGACCCCGTTGTACCAATAACACGCGTGGCGAAACAGGGTGCCCACAATTCACGATGAACCCATGTCGCGAACTTCACTGGTTGCTTAGGACTAGCATGACCCATTTGGGCTAGTGCAAGTGCATCAGCTGTACATAAATATAAACCACGATGTCCCATCTTGATGCCAACAATCTTTACACCCATATCTAACAAGGACTTACCAAGCACAGACACGACATCAGGCGGTATAACATCTATAATACTTCCACCCTTCGCCTCCGTCGTGAATTTTTCAAAGAGCGGACGATGCAACAATAACAGCAGTTCTTCAATGCTAGGCAAGAAGATATCTACAAAGGGTAGTGTTGCGGCGAGAATAGTGTGCCAATTCGCACGACCAGCAGGGTTATCTGCTTCTGGCATAGAAAGGTCTAGCGAGGTTGTGATACCTGTTGCTTTTGCCTGCTGAAAGAGGGCAATAAGTTCCTTCCCATTATCAGAGTACATGTTTGCCATAAGAGGTGGATAGCCAAAATGAAAGAGACGCGCATTCGTGAGCAAATCATAATACACATCACTGGCCTGGAATGTATCATTACAGCCGGGAGCATGAATAATTACGCGGTCAGTACTCGGAGAACTGATAATTACCGAATACGAAGTTTCCTCGCCCGGTGACACTACCATACCAGTTGCCAACGCTGGCTCGTATCCTCGGAGCACTTGCAGGATGGCTTGCCCAAATAAATCGTTGCCAACCTTGCCCATTAAGCGTGTCCGCACACCAAGTATATGCAGTGCTAATCCCGTATTCGAGACTGGACCACCTGTGGCAAGTAGTGCCTTACCAGCCTCAATCAATTTACCAGGGGCGAACCCCGTCGTAGTCCCCGTAAGTGTAGGAATGATATCCAGGCAAATATGACCCGCGACAATAGCTTCGATAGGCTCTGGCTCGTCGATCTGTGGTATGGGCAAGGGCTGAGTGTCCACCTCTG
>CAXTWV010000073.1:13056-17571 GCA_964248005.1 uncultured Ktedonobacteraceae bacterium
ACAACCTGTGCAGTTCGTTGTGATACAAGGGCTTCCGTAAACAGGACGTGGCTCAGTTCGGTCTCCTCTGGCGTCACACAGTAAAAAGGTTGGCGCATGGCATATGGGTGTGCTAGTTCGTCACAAAAGGCTGCCCACATCTGCAATACAGAGTCAGAAAAGCCGAACTCAAAGATGCCCCCTGTAATGGTTGGATAAGCCGATTGTGAGCCAAGGTCCTGCACCTGCCATGCCTGCAAACTCCCAGGAGAATAGGGCAAGGTGTGCAGCGTGCGTGGGTACTTGGTGCTGAACTCGGCAGAAAGTGCCGTACCGAGAATACGAAGATACCATGTGTTGCTCTCACCTGGAGCGATGCGTTGCATTTTGAGCGTCATAGGAAAATGTTGCTCTTGCGATTGCACTTCACAAAACAGACTGGCATTGTCCCATGTTTCGCACGGTACCATGTGTCCCTGACCGTCGGGGCGCTCTTTGACAATCTTCGAGAGCACAGCACGTATATTCTTAGGCCACCAGCCAGCGCGTAATGGCACATGCAATACATGCATTCCAAGATCGCCCATACAGCCATACTCGCCATTGGTAGCGATACGTCGTTTCCAGTTAATCGGCTTGTTTGGGTCGAGATCGCTACTATGCAAAAAGCCTGCCTCTACCTCTACTATCGTGCCGAAACGCTCCTCACGAATATACTGGAGAATCCTCTGCGCCCCTGGAAAAAAGGGTAATTCAGACGAGCAACGTACAAGCACGTCAGGGTGTGCTTGAATCACGGAAAGAATATGGGCATTCGCTCTGAGATCAATACCAAAAGGCTTTTCACCAAAGAGGTGTTTGCCCGCCTTAATACAGTCAATATAGACCTGCTCATGCAGATTGTGTGGGATGGCGCAATAAATGGCCTCGATATCAGGCGTACTGAGCAGGTCGGAATAATCCTGTGTCACGACTTGTAGATTGGCTCCAAAGGCATCCTGGAACCATTCCAGCATCGCGGGGTTGGCATCACACACGCCGATAATACGCGGCGTCACATCCTGATCGAGCAGGTGACACCAGCGTGCAACCGCACTTGCGAACTCGCGCCCCATCAGGCCACACCCAATAATGCCAAAGTTGATGATACGTTTTGCCATCGTGTTTCCTCCCTGCTATTCTGTCAATCATCATGTGGCAAACCCCTGTACGGGTCTGATTTTATCACACCCTCTCGGCATATACGAATGTTGGAGAACATCTGAAATGTTTCAACACTCCTCCAACATTCTCGTGTGACCAAAGGGTGTGATAAAATCAGACCCGTACAGGGGTTCAACCCGTTTCTCTTACCGAGGGTATACTGAAGCAGACCTTTAGCGTTGCCGCAAAAGTTGCATAGCCTGTTGTGGTGTCGCGTCATCATGCACCAGTGCCATCAATGCGCGTGTCATCGCGGCTGGTCGCTCATGCTGAATCACGTTTCGCCCATAGACGATACCCGACGCCCCTTGCTGCATCAACGCATGAGTGCGCGTCACAATCTCCTCATCTGATGCCTTGCCACCACCACGCACCAGTACTGGACGCCCACTTGCTACCTCTATGACTATATGATATTGCTGTAGATCGTCGCATGGGTCCGCTTTGATGATGTCCGCTCCTAGCTCAACCGCCTGTCGCACCAGTGGGAGTATCTTTTCCAGGTCGCCATCGACCATATAGCCACCTGCTTTTGTATTGGGTTGCATGACTAGTGGCTCTATCATCAACGGCATCCCATAATGGTCACACTGTGGTTTGAGACGACAAATATTTTCGACACACTGCGCATGTAACTCTGGTTGTTCTGGTAAAAGCAGAAGATTGACGACGACACAGGCCGCATCGAGCAAGAGGGCTTGCTCTACCGCGTTCTCAATCATACGACTATAGAGGAAGCGTGGCAATTCCTTGCCATAGACATTCGCCACATCGGTACGTAACACGAGCGAAGGTTTGCCCTTGCCTGGAACAGCTTGTAGAAGTGGCGCGAGGCCAGGGGTAAGTTGAATCGCATCGGGATTAGCGGCAACGATAGTTGGAATCGCGGACCGCATATCCTCGATGCCACTCAAAAACGAGCGTTCATTAAAGAAACCGTGATCGATGGCGACATCAAAGCACTTCCCATCCTCGGCAAGCAAACGGTTCAAGCGAGCTGTGGCGTTCATAAAAGAGGCTTCTCCTGGCATAAAAAATAATGTTGTCTTTCTGGTAGTGTATAGCATAGGAAAAATGAACACAAGGAAACATCCATGTTCTGACCGCGATGCGGTCAGAACATGGATGTTTCCTTGTGTTCATTTTTCCTATTTTTTGTGATTAAATTCGCCAATTGCCTTGCTTACATCGGCAGGTGAGCCAAACTTGTCTTCCTTGAGTTGTTGCAACGTTGAACGGATTTCCTCATCGGCACCATTCTGCTCGGCCTGCTTGACCAAATCATCTTTGCTAGCAGGATAATCAACGCCTTTCAGGAATTTTTCTACCTGAATTGGATTGACAGCCATAAACGGTTTCTCCTTCGTGTAATTCTATCTATCTCATGAAACGGTATTTGTTCGTCCTTAGATTACACGAATGTCGGCGTCAAAATGGTTCACACACTAATCAGCACAACCCCAATACATACACAAATACCCGCAATCACCTTCCGACTTAGATGCGTGCGTTCTTTCAGAAAAATGGCTCCTGCCAGCACAACGAGAATGGTTGAGGAGGACATGATAGGCACCACTCTGGATGCATCCGCGAGGCTAAACGCCTTCAAGGTGAAATAATAGCCCAGCACGCTAGCTGCCGCAAGTAACGAAATGCGCCAGAAGGCAACCTTGAACTGGCGTGCAATGGTGCTAAATGCAAGTGGAGGCAGAAATGTATTGTAGAGGGTAGGCATGAAAAAATTGATGAAGGCATATACGGGCAAGGCATAGGCAATCGATATACGTTTATCAATCGTCAGGCCAATGCCGATACATGCCGCCGCAAATAACGCGAGAAAGAATGGCCTATCAAACTTGATGACTGTGCTTTTATACACAACAATCAGGTTGCCTAGTAAAATGAGGACAACGGCAATCAATTTTTTCAGTGTAAAGCTCTCGCCCAGAAAGATGAGCGATGCTCCAAACGTCACAACAGGTGTCAACTTATCAATAATCGTCAGCAACGACGCCTCAATCGACTTACTCACCGTAAAAGCTAGACGATCACCCAACCCATAACAAATCGTCGAGACAACAGTCAAACCAAGCACAACCAGCGAGACTGGTCGAAACGAAAACGGTTCCATCAGAAATAAAAACAGCGCACATACCGAAGACGACAAACCAAAGATAACCGAGTACGCTCTCGGATGTGCGCTATTAATGCTGATGACGCGTGACAGAAGCGCGACAATTGCGAACAGTATAGCGGAAAGTAGTGCATAAACAAGCCAAAGCATGGGAAAGTGCGCTCCTTATATTGGACACGGAAATAATAAACACATCTGTAGAGGTCTAATTAATTACACCCTCGTCGGCGATTGATTTTGTCCAGAGGATTGACGAAACGTTCCAACATCCTTCCAACGTGGTCAATGGCGGCGAGGGTGTAATGAATTAGACCCCTACATTGCCTGTATATAACATCATTGTATATCATTATCGTCGCCCACGCCGCGCCTTCTTCGGCACCGACGCCTGTATTTTGACCTGACTTTGTGGTGTGGCGTTCACATTAGGATGTGCTGAATGGAATCTTTTGGCGAGTTCAAGTAGTGCCTCGGCATCCTGAAAATTTGCGGCCTCAACCGTGATAGGCTCGCCATCAATCACAACACTAATCTTGAAGGGATGTTGTTCCTGCGCTACAATCGCCTGTTTCGCCTCATGCTTTTCTCGTGCTTTGAATATCTTCATCGCCAGAGGACTCACGCCTACAAAAACCGTCACCAGATTAGCAACAACCCCGATCATATCCCGTTGTGCATAGATATCCGTCCCAACCATCTGCGCCGTCGTTTGCACATAGTTGAACACCTCAAATAACAGTTCAAGTCCACCACGTTGCCCCGTATATATAGGTTCAACCGTGGACCCATCCTGCTTCACCTCGTCGAGAATGCCACGTCCAACCTCGCCTATCGCCACAGGATCCGCGTCATGCGCGTCCTCGGCTATGATTTCTAAGATAATGGGACGAGGTGGCTCTTGTTTGTTCTCCTCTGCCATACCTGTATACTCCTTCCTCATTCACTATGCTTAAAACACGCAAAACCCAGTGAGTCATAATTCTTCAATTATAACGTACAACATGGCAATTTTGTATGGATATGAACCCCTGTACGGGTCTGATTTCATCACACCCTTTGCGTACACACGAATGTTGGAGGACCATCTGAAACGTTTCAACATACCCCAACATTGTTGTGTGGCGAAAGGGTGTGATGAAATCAGACCAATAGGCATCAACCTAAGCTCTAATGAGTTTGGGGTCTTGGATGAGTTGACC
>CAXTWV010000074.1:0-12431 GCA_964248005.1 uncultured Ktedonobacteraceae bacterium
CTCCTACCGACATGGCGCGGATTCTGTCCGAGGTGCTGCAGCGTCCAGTCCGCTTTCAACAAGTCGCGAGCGAGGTCTACAAGACAACGCTGATGCAGCACGGGACGAGCGAGGCGTGGGCGCAGGGCATGGTTGACATGGCGATGGCCCAGGATCAGGGCATCTACGATACCGCCCTACGCACCTTGCACACCACCGCCCTCACCAGTTTCCGTCAGTGGTGTGAGGACGTGCTCAAGCCAGCCGTCCTTGCGAGTCGGACACGAGAAGTTCGCGAGGGGTTCGCGCATCTCCATGCGGTTGACCCGGTCCTCGCAGCACTCATCGACAAGCGCCCGGAGTACGAGGCCGACGCTTGGCGCCGCGAACTGCCCTTCATGGACTTGTTCGGCTGTCTCCTTTCCCAGATCATCGGTCAGCAGATTTCGCTCAAGGCGGCTCGATCCATCTTAGAGCGGCTCATGAGCAAGTTCGCCGGGCATGTACCCAGTGCTAAGGAAGTTGCCAAGCTTGATGAGCAGGCCCTTCGAGACCTCGGCCTCTCGTGGAGAAAGGCGAAAACCGTGCTCGAACTCGCAACACGCTTCGCCGACGGGCGACTTTCCGAAGAGCGGCTGAGCCACTTACCAGACGACCGCATTCTCGATGAGCTGACTCAAATCTCTGGCATTGGCCCCTGGACCGTCCACGGTGCCCTCCTCATCGCCCTACACAGGGGGGATGTGGTGCCAGTAGGCGACATCTTGCTCCGTAACACCATCAAGACGTACTACAATCTCGACCATGTTCCGACTAAGCAGGAAGTTAGGGACATCGCCGCAGCTTGGCGTCCTTACGGGAGCCTCGGCGTAAACCTGCTGTTCGCCGCGGCAGAGCTTGACTAGGGCCTGCCCTTTTCATTTTCTAGTTATCACAAGTAAGTGAGTTATGATATAATGAGAGAAAATATGTTCTCTAAGAAGACCGGAAAGAGAAAGAAAAAATATACTATGCAGAGGCAACACAGTCAGCTAGCGGAACCATCGCACAACGCGTCTTTGGTCCCTATAGAGCGCTGTCCTGAGTATCACGAGGCAATCGAGTTGATCGGTCGGCGTTGGATGGGAGCTATCCTCTATGCGTTGATGCAGGGACCGCTTCGCTTTAACGAGTTTGAGAGTATGATTCCTGGCATTTCGCATCGCCTCCTCACAGAGCGTCTGCGTGAACTCGAAGAGTATAATATTGTGATCCGTCGTGTCGTCCCCTCCTCTCCAGTCAAGGTGGAATACGAACTCACTGAAGCAGGACTTGATCTCAAGGATGCCGTGATAACGATCATGGATTGGGGGAAAAAATGGCTATCTCCCAGAACAACCAGAGAAGTCGATGAGAAACACGCGGAGAAAGCACGCAGCGAGTGAGTGAGTGCTGCGTGCTCTCGTTTACATACCATCATTACACATAATCACGTCCATTGAAGACATCAGTCCCCTTTCCGAGAAACAGTTTCCTCATCCACAGGAACCCATTGCTCTTGGAAATACGCTTCTCCAATGTGATAGTACGTGTCTTCTCCCTTTTTGACAAAGGTATCACGCAGAGGGAACACTTGACCCGCAACCGTCATCTCGCCAAGGAACACGAATTGATCTCCATCCCAACCAGATGATGTCTGTGTTGCTCTCCCACCATTACTATCAAACCATGAAGCAAGAAATTGTTGTGAGCTGAGGTCGTAGCCCCAGATATAGATTGCTGAAAGAGGGTGGGAATTCTCAGGAGTTGGGTTTTCCTCTGTACGCAAGATCAGCCAATTGTTTTCCAAATCATAGGTACCATGAATGGTCATCTCGATAGCCTTCTGACCAGATGTAGGTGTCGCGAAAAAAGTGCCATTGGCTTTCCATTGACTTGCGAAGAAGGCAAGCTTCTGAAGTGCGGATGCCTGGGTTGTGTACGCGTTAGATGTGCTCATACCATTCCTCCATGAAGAGCGTCACTGGTTCTGTCGGAACCTCTTGAAGATCGTCCGGCAGAACTGAGAACAGTGGCGAATTTACAAACAGTCCATTGGTAATAGTTACTATTTACACTTAGGTTACTAATCGTAACCTAAAATAGAGTATAGTCTATCAGAGTGTTTGTGTCAAGTACTCAAATTATCTTGTTATCTTTTTTGAAGGGCACGCCAGGTATCCCAAGTACCATAGCCAAAAAGAAGCGTGCCAGGTTAGAGCGCAAGAAAGCCAGGAAAAAGAAGAGGTCAAAGAGGATTTGACGTTCGCAGACCGCATGTTTGTGTGTGAGGACTGCGGCAATGTGACTGATCGAGACTACAAGGCGACCGAGAATATTGAAGCGGCTGGACTAGCCGTTCTTGCGTGTGGAGGTGTTGTCAGACGTGGCATGCGAAAGCGTGGACATGCAGACGCAGCGGAAACAGGAAGCTCTCTCTCGCGAGAGAGGGAATCCCATACATTCCATGCATGGGGAGGAATGTCAAGAATTCGACTAATACCTTTGATCTCGACTTCAACACTATGCCCTTTGTCAGGAGATTGAGAGTATGGCAAGCATTTCAGATGGTCTATTTTTAGACAAACAGCATTGCTTGCATACTCTCTCCAACCTCTCAATGACTCAAACACCTGTCACCCTGCACATATGTTCTCCTCAAGCCATTTTCACTCCTGGAATGAAAGGTTTCAGAGACTTGATTGATTGGCACGGTAGAGGATGCATTCCTCAACAAAAGCGAGTATTTTCAAGTAGAAGGCACGAGCCAGTGTATGTAACTCTATCGAATGACCCGCCAAGCGTTGTATGCCCATATCGACAAATGGAGCGGCAGTGAATATTCCGTCAACATGACTGATTGCCTCTGCATCACCACGCCAGATGTGATCGTATTCGGGCACGATGAACTGAACAGGAATCCGTACATGAGCCGCGACATGCGGCAGACGAGGTCCCCATGTTTGTGCCTCCGCAAGCTCTACCACGGCAGTGGAAACGTCCCGTTCCGGGTCATAGTGCGCTTGCTCCTCTGGATAAGACCATGTTGGCCCGTACATAGCCCTGACTTTAATCGCGATATCCATCATCACTGTCGGTGCATCACTGGCTAAAGACGCAAAGGCTGCCTTTGTCTGCTCATTGTAGAGGCCGCCCGCACCGGTCATATTCATACCGATCAGATACTCATGTGAGTTTTCTGCCGCCAGTAGCAAGGAGATCATCCCCCCAATCGAATGACCAATCAAAAACATCCCTGCTGATTGCTGACCATAGTCATGCCAAATCACGTCAAGTGCCCGGCTTAGGACGAGAACCTGGTCATCAAATGAGAGTTGACTAACGGGTACGGAAACAGCCTCTCCATATCCAGGGCGGTCGAGAGCGAGGATCGAATACCCTAAAGAAGCACACAACTCGAGGAGCGAGGATGAAGGGGTATCGAAATATTTACTGGTGTACGTTCCACCATGAATTGCGACGAGCAATGCTCTTGGGTTTCCATTCGTTGCTGGAAGAAAGCGTCCTGAAAGTTTCATGGTCCCAGCATCTATGCTGACAGTCTGACTTGTCATGGATTTTCCTTTCTTAATCTTAACGTTTTGCTCAACAATTGTTCGGCCTCAGATCTCCTCTCTTGTTTGCCTCACTAGACAACATTAGCTAGAATAGTGTACAGTATGCATTATGCATATGACATTTGTCAAGGGAAGAGAACCAAACGAATGAACTCAACGACACCTTTGAGTAAAGGCCATACCACGCCACTTGTGACCAAGCTCACGATGGCGGAGCAGATTGCGGCGACGCTGCGACATGAAATCATCACGGGACAACTGCCAGCAGGGACGAAGTTGCCCCAGATTGAGACCGCGCAACGCTTTGGAGTGAGTACAACGCCAGTTCGCGAGGCATTTGGACTACTGCAACGTGATGGCCTGGTGCAGATGGATGCCCGTAAAGGCGTCACGGTGTTTTTGCCGACCATTCAGGACCTGATCGAGCACTACAAAATTCGCATGGCCCTGGAGATGCTGGCTGCTGAGGAAGCCGCTGAGTGCTTCAAGGAGCAAGATGCTCTTCCACTTATCACTATCCTCGATGAAATGTACACTACCAGTGATGCCGCCCACTATGTTGAGCGCAATCAACAATTCCACTTGAGGTTGTACAGCCTTGCGGGACGTTCACGACTGCTCTTAATGATTGAGGAATTGCGCAATGCCTCCGTCGCCTACAACCATCTCTATGCAGCCGCCGACATTCCAAGAGATGCAGAGCGACTCGACCGGGAACATCGCGAGATTCTTGCCGCGTGCCAGGCAAACGATCCAGTGCGTGCCGCCAATGCTGTGCGTCAGCATATTCAACAGACCATTGTGCATGTCAAGAACGTGCTTGAACAAGGCCGACAGTAACGAACATCCTGGCGGAGAAGCACTCCGCCGCCGCCTTGACGAGATGAGCAATGAGGAGTATCAGAGCTTGCTACGTTGGCGAGAGGAAATGGAAAAGGAAGATAGTGATGGTTGATATGTTCATTCCAGTAGGAGCAGAACGACGACGCGAAGATTATCGGTTGATTACTGGACACGCCTCTTATGTCGATGATCTGCGGGCAGAGCAGGGGCGACCTGCCATACTACATATGGTGGTTGTACGCAGTCCGTATGCGCATGCTGAAATCCTGGATATGCATCTGCAAGACGCTCAAGCACTGCCCGGTGTGGTGGCGGCACTGTCGGCGAGCGATCTGGTGGATGCAATGCCAGCGATGGAGAGCATTCCGATTCCGCACAAGCGTCAGAGGCCACTACGCAAACCACTGGCAACTCAACGTGTTCGCTACGTAGGTGATCCGGTGGCCGTGATCGTAGCTGAAACTCGCGCGGTGGCTCTGGACGCCCTCGACTTGGTCGAGATCGACTATGAACCGTTGCCAGCTGTCGTCGATCCAGAGGAGGCACTGGCTCCTGATGCTCCCTTGCTCTATGAGGAGTTTGGCTCAAATCTGGCCTTCAATATGCAGGTCGGTGGTGGCGATATTGACGCCGCTTTCGCTCAAGCCACTCATGTCACACGCCTGCGTGTGGTCAACCAGCGCGTCGCCCCCAGTTCGTTGGAGCCGCGTGCGTGCTTGTTTGACTTTGATCCAGCCAAAGGCGAGCTACGCGCCTGGCTTTCATCACAGGCCATCTATACCGCCAGGAATACGCTGGCGACTTTCCTGGGTCTCAGCCGTGAAAAGATTCGTGTCTTCAATGCAGAGGTAGGCGGTGCTTTCGGCTCCAAATCGGCCTTTGTAGGCGAAGAGATCGCCGCGGCAGCACTGGCCGTGCGTTTGGGACGACCCGTCAAGTGGATTGAGGGCCGCAACGAGAATTTGCAAGCGCAAACGCAAGGGCGAGGACAAATCAACTATATCGAGGCTGCCTATCAGACGGATGGACGTTTGCTTGGTCTGAAAGTACACAGTATTGGCGATCTCGGTGCGTTCCTGGCTAACACGACAACCATGGTGCCAGTTGGGACAGCTTCGATGCTGAGTGGCCCGTACCGCATCCAAGCTATTGAGAGCCAGGTGATCGGCGTCTTCACTAACAAAGTGCCAACCGCCGCGTACCGAGGTGCAGGCAGACCCGAAGCCACCTATATTCTGGAGCGTACCATGGATCGTATCGCCCAGGAAACGGGCCTTGATCCCGTTGAGGTGCGTCGCCGCAATTTTATCGCGCCAGAATCCTTTCCCTACACGACTGTTCTCGGCCTTCACTATGACAGCGGCAATTATCAGGCTGCATTAGAGAAAGCCGTGGAACTGGGCGATTACGCGGGCTGGCGCACGAAACAGCAGGAGATGCGTCAGCAAGGCAACTCTCAGTTGCTGGGACTCGGCCTTGCGACCTTTATCGAGGTTTCTGGCGGAGCGATGGGCGGTCCAGGCGCGTTGCGCGAGGCCGCTACTGTGCGTGTGCGTCGCGATGGTAGCATTCTGGTCCAAAGCGGCGTAGCCACCAATGGACAGGGACATTTCACTGCTTTTGCACAGATCGCTGCCGCCATTTTCGCCGTTCCAGATACGCAGGTCGAGGTGCAGATGAACGATTCGGCCTTGCCCGCCTTTGGCATCGGCACCTTTGGCAGCCGCACCGCGCAGATCGCGGGCACTGCTGTTCATCTGGCTGCCGAAGCCGTGCGAGCCAAGATTTTGACCCTTGCCGCGTTCCAATTGGAGGCAGCCCCTCCCGACCTCGAATTAGCCAATGGTCGGGTCAGCGTGCGAGGCGTCCCGGCTCGTGCAATCAGCCTGGGGACATTGGCAACACTAGTCGAAGAGCAACCAGCACTGATCGAGCATGAGGAACCGAATCCGGTCAATGGTACTCCAATTGAAGGTCTGGCTGCGTGGCGCGACTTTAGTCCGACCAATGCCACTGTCTGCTCAGGCACGCATCTTGCTGTCGTCGAAATCGACGCGGAAACGGGGGAAGTGCATATTTTGCAGTATACGGCTGTCGATGACAGTGGCAAGGTACTCAATCATCACCTGGCGGACGCGCAGATTCACGGTGCGCTTGCTCAGGGCATCGGACAGGCACTGTACGAAGAAACGGTCTATAGTCAGGATGGGCAGGTTCTCTCCGGCTCATTGATGGACTACACGTTGCCAAACGCAGAGCAAATTCCTTCCTTCCTGACCGCTTTTATCGAAACACCTTCGCCGGTGAATCCGTTGGGTGTGAAAGGCATAGGCGAAAGTGGCGCGACTGGCGCACCGCCCGCCGTTGTCAATGCCGTGCTGGACGCACTGGCTCCGCTAGGTATTCGTATGCTCGATATGCCGCTCAAGCCTGAGAAAATATGGGCGAAAATCGCAGCTGCCCAGGCCGGGAATCTACCCGAAGCGGATCCGCTTCTGCCCACTCTCTTTCGCACCTTTAAAGCCAATCAGGAGGGCGGAACCTCGACGTTTGCGTAGCGTAGAACCAGGGAAGTACTTGATACATGGGAACTATTCGTCTCATTGAGAAAAGAAAGAAGGAATTGTATACATGTCTGAAGCAATCGCCATTACGAATGTCAAAGTGTTTGATGGCAACGCATTGACCGAGGAACGCACGGTGGTCATTGACAATGGAGTCATCTCTGAGGCAACGACCGCTGAGAGAACGGTGGATGGTCAGCATGGCACGCTTTTGCCTGGCTTTATCGATTCCCATGTCCATTTGAGGAGCATCGCTGAGCTTGAGCGTGGAACGCACTGGGGCTGTACAACTATGCTCGATATGGCGGCGCAGTCGATGGCGATGACTGATGCACTCCGCCATCGCACAGGTCTGGCCGATATCCGAGGCGCAGGAAATCCAGCCAGTGCCCCAGGCGGTATGCAGACAACGCGAATGGGCTTTCCAGCTTCCAGTGCGGTGACAGGCCCAGCCGATGCAAGCCGCTTCGTGGCTGAGCGCGTTGCGGAAGGTGCTGACTATATCAAAGTGATTGTTGAAGACCCTGCCAGAATGGGAGCTGCTGCCCTTAATGTTGCAACCATCGCTGCACTCGTCGAGGCCGC
The DNA here is from genome assembly GCA_964248005.1 of uncultured Ktedonobacteraceae bacterium. Classification (GTDB taxonomy): domain Bacteria; phylum Chloroflexota; class Ktedonobacteria; order Ktedonobacterales; family Ktedonobacteraceae; genus JBBQVS01. The sequence goes on from CAXTWV010000074.1 coordinate 7,568, forward strand.
TCATCGGGCGGGTTTGAAAGCTATCGCGCATGTCACCACCCTAACCGCCTTCAAAAATGCCGCAGACGCGGGAGTAGATATCCTCACGCATGCTCCCATTGACGCAGGCGTGGATGAAAATCTGGCGCACTCGCTTGCGCAACGAGGCATCGTATCGGTGCCGACATTAATCATGATGCGTAGCGTGGCCAGCAGGTTAGGACATCTGCCAACACATGGATCTGGTAGCGACTATACTCATGCTCGCTCAACAGTGTCTACGCTCCACAGGGCAGGCGTGCTCATCCTGGCAGGGACTGATGCGAACGCTGGCTCTGTTTCACCCGCGCCGATTCCACACGGGGAAGCATTGCACGATGAATTAGGTTTGCTGGTTGAGGCCGGGCTGACACCGGTTGAAGCACTATGTTCTGCTACAGTCCTTCCTGCTGAGTACTTTGGGTTTACGGATAGAGGAGCCATAGAGGTTGGGCGTCGGGCTGACCTTCTGCTCATTGATGGAGACCCGACCCAAGACATTGCTGCAACACGTGCCATTCGGAGTATCTGGGTTGCAGGAGTGCAGGTGCGCTAACAAAAGCGGCATCCTGGAGCGTGGAAACGCTGATGTGCCGCACCTGATCCATTGAGACGAACTGCTACTGCATGGGATTATTCGGATGCGATTGCCCTGTTGCTCACGCGCTCTGGTTTGACAAGAAAGGTCTGTAGGAGACGTTGATTGAACACCCATTCGGCAACTGCAAGAGTAACAACCCAAGAAATCCATGCGGAGGCTGAATAGATATCCGCTTGTGACGTTTTTGATGCGGTATGAGTAAGCATCGTCAATACTATGCCTCCATACAACCAAGCACGCAGCATGACTGCACCAAAGGTAAGTGCGTAATTGCGTGTCATCCAAACACGATGCACAAGTATCTGCCTTCGGCGAATCGCTACATACGCTTGACAAATGCTATAGAACCAGAGGACATCGAGTGCCAGGAAGCCAACCTGGGCAACGAAGCCAGAGACAGAGAAAAGTGCGCTGAAAAAAGCAGCGATACTTGCAATGAAGACACAGACAATATAGATACGTCCAATCAGACGATGAACGGATGGGTATTTGGCACGAAGAGGAGTCAAGAACTGAAAAGGCCCTATTAAGAGGGCGGTACCTGCTATTACTCCATGAATAGCCAGGATCGGAAAATGTAGCGGGATAGATGGATTGAGGTTAAGTCTGCTCAAAGCCGGATTAAATAAGAGATAGGGTGTGGCAAAGTAAATGGCGACGCCAATAGCAGCAACCGCCATTAGGCTCCAACCGAGTCTTCTAAAAATGCGTATGGACATGGAAAGTTGTCCCTTTCTCATAGGTAATGTTTCCTGATCGTTCACCATGATAGTTGTCTAGCAAAGGCACCTATCAAATGCCTCTGCTACAGAGTATAAGACAACTCTCTTGGTATTTCTTGAACGTTTCTACGAAATCATAGAACGTTTCTATGCTCTTTTCGGAAGACGCCGGGAGTCACGCCAATACTCTGTCGGAAGTGTCGAGTAAGGTGACTTTGATCGGCAAAACCAGACTGGGACGCGACTTCATGAAGTGAGATATCTTCAGTCAAAAGGAGCCGCTTGGCGTGCTCAATACGACACGCGATAAGGTACTCGTGCGGAGCCATCCCCATCGTTTTTCTAAAGAGTTGTGCAAAGTGTGAAGAACTCACATTGGCAACGGCAGCTAATTCAGCAATTGAGAGGTCCCGTGTACGATATTCATGCATGTAGTCGAGTACATGGTGAAGTCGCGTCTTACTCAGATCGCTAGTAACTCTCAGTTCTCTTTTCTGGAGTGTACTGAAGTGCCGCAATAAATGGAGAGCGAGCACGTTCGCGAGCGACTCAGCGTACAGCCGTGTGTTGAAGCCTGAAGAATAGAGTTCGTGCAGCAATGCAAGCCCAAACTGCTCAACAGAGGAATCATACAAGAAGGAATGAGAAAGAAGTTCTACATGGCTTGCCTCTAGGTCGCTCGCTTCAACAATAGAGCGTATCAGGGCAGGATCGAAATGCAAGAAAAGGGCATCAACATCCATTGACCACCTTCCTCCCAATCCTTTCTCTGTAGACACGAAAGCATGTTCACCCTTCCTGACCAACGTGTCAGTCAATGTGTCGCTGCCAGGCATAGAACGCGTTTGTACAATCAAGCTTGGCGCTCCAAGATAGAGTATGAGCAAGTGAGAGGAAAGACCTGACTGCACAGAAACTTGCCCTGGCGAGGCGAGATACTGCGCTGCTTCAATGCCATTCCATCCCAATCGCTTGCTTGAGCGCACAGGTGGAAACTGTTGATAAAACGAAGGAGTATTGCTTTCTTGCGTCATAATTAGCCTCCCTTTATAGCTATTTTCGTTGTAAGTAGTAAATTGTACCTCGTTCATCAGTTGTTTCCCGCATGACTTAGTTGTCTATATGCTTGACAACCCGTTTTCCTCGGCCTCCTTCTGCTTCAAGAGAGAGGTGCGCTTCAGCGATGTTGTCCAAATCGTAGATGCTATGAATGACTGGATGAATAGAGCCAGCATCAACGTATGCGGCAAGATCAGTCATGACCTCTCGCATTGGCGTAGCACTAAAGAACTGGACCCGTTTAGACCCGAAGAGAGTTGAGGCCAGGATATAGGCAATATTCCCTGAGTTCATAGCCAGGCAAAACATTCTGCCTTGACGACTCAACAATCGGCGATATTTGCTCAGGCCCGTCCCTACTAGATCGAGCACGACATCAAACGGTGCAAGAGAGGATGGTGAAGTTGTTCGATAATCGAGTGCCTCGTCAGCTCCGAGTTCCTTCAAAAAATCAAGGTCCTTAGCCGAGGCGAGCGCAGTCACGTGCGCACCTAGCAATTTTCCCACCTGAACCGCCATGCTCCCCACACCACCCGCCGCTCCACGAACTAGGAGACGTTCGCCGTGAAGCAATTTGGCCTTATCTCGTAAGGTGATGACGGCAACCGCACCAACGCTCGCCATCGAAGCTGCCTCAACATCGTTGAGACGTTTTGGGCTTAACGCAATGCGGTCTGGCGAGATCGTGACAAAATCGGCGGCACAGCCCTGCGCAAATCCCCTTTTCGTCAAAAGCGGCATCTCACCCCAGACCAGATCGCCCACCTTGATGTCAGGCATTTCAGTCTTGATCTCGACAACCTCACCTACGAAGTCGATTCCGGTACGTTTAGGAAATTGATTTCCTGTGACGAAGCGCAATTGACCGGAGCGAATGGTCGTGTCGAGCGGGTTCACACTCGATGCATGAACGCGCACGAGTGCCTGACCGGAGTCAGCCTGGGGGCGTGTAACTGTCCTTATCCGCAATCCACTTTCACTCGGCGATCCATACCGATCATACTCAGCTGCACGCATCGTCTCTGTCACCGTTTTCCCTGTTTGTGTCGTGATTTCTTCCTCTTTGCCAATATTTGTCATGATTTCTTCCTTTTTATGAATGAGAACATCTCTACGATACCTCTCAAAAGAGCTGGTATCCTACTCTGATTCTGTGGGTAGTGCTGGTGAGGCAATCGCCGGTTCGTTCTGCCCACCGAGACGACGGCGTGCGGTTTCACGGCGTCCGATGGCGGAAACGTGATGAGTTGAGGCAGCCAGACCAATGATGGGCATGTTCCCATAAAGTGCCTCGTACTTCCCTGCCTCGACAAGAAAAGTTTCGTGCCAGATACCAACACTGCCATCGCCGCCAATGTGCTTATTGAAACGACGCCACGCTCCTAGGTGTGGATCGTCTTTGTCCCTGGCAAATTTCTCCAGATCGTCAAAGGAGCGCCAGTACTGCACAAGAGCAACGCCACGCCAATAGAAAAAGAGCTGTCCACCTAACATGCCCTTCTCAGGATGCTGGAAGAGGCTACGCAGCATTGGTCCCATCGCCATTGCAGTCGGAATCCATCTGCGGAAGGCCAAGAATTTATTCACACGCATGCCAATAATGAAAACAACAAACGCTTCGTCAGTCTGTGCCGTAAACCGTCCAGGAATGACCTTTGCCATTTGGAATACTCCTTTTCACTCAAACAGAATCTTGCACTTTTTGCGGTGCCGCACTCTCTTGTTGCGCCATCTGACGCAAGGTTTCCAACGTTTCATCACACCATGTCAGCAACGCGCGACAGCGATGAATGCCATAGCGCACTGTCATGACCTGATACGAGTGGGTCACACCATCGTGAACTGCAGCTACCAACTCGCGCTCGATCCCTTCGTATTTTTCGAGTAGGCGCGACTGAAGCTCCTGAAAGGCGTGGATATGCTCCTTGTTCTTCTCAAGTGGGATATGGGCACCAAAGAAGAGCTTGAGCAGCAACTCATTGCGTTCGACCGAGGACTCAACCGACTCTGAGAGCCAGTCACGCAGTTCGTCTTTTCCTTGCTCGGTCAGGGTATAGATATACTTCTCAGGCTTGCCCTCTTGCTTTTCAGCATGGCTCACAGCCAATCCATCTTCCACTAGTTGCTTCAGAATAGGATAAATCTGCCCGTAGCTCTCGCTCCAGAAATTGCTGGTACTGCCTTCCATGAATTTCTTAATGTCATAGCCAGAGCCAGGGCAAAGACTCAGCACCCCCATAACCGCATACTTGCTCTTATTTTCCTTCATCACCTGTCCCTTCTCTTTGTAACTGCTAGATATATATCTGATATGTATATAACACGTAGATACAGTATTGTCAAGGGGTAGCATTTCAAAATGAGAAGACCACCCGAAGCACTTCGCGTGGTGTTATCATCCATTTATCCGTGTAAATATGATAAATAAATTGGTAATATTCATATTAGTTAATAAGAATAAAAG
>CAXTWV010000074.1:12441-17535 GCA_964248005.1 uncultured Ktedonobacteraceae bacterium
ATTTGACAAGGGGTCTAATTGAAAAATCACAACACCCCGCCAACCACTTCGGGGGCTCTTCTCATCCATTCAGCCTTGTAAATCTGATAACTAAATGGCTCATATGCATATTCATTCGTTAATCAGATAAACAGTGCCAATTTACAAGATGTCGATGGAAGCAGTGAGGTAAGGCCATTTACTCTTCGTGGTAATTGGTGGCCCAGTTGTGCTCATCTGCCTCAAAATTCGAGGTGCCGGGGATCATGAGCGAGACCTAGCACGATGGAGCGTCATGAGTCGCTCCATGCCAATGCCAGGTGTTCGCCGGAATCGTGATCACCTCATTGGCGGAGAGGATGTATTTCTCGGTCTCGGTGGCAACAATGCATTTTCCAGTCAGAATGAGCAAAGTTTGCTCATGCTCATGAGTATGAGGACGGTTTCGCGAACCTGCTTCAAAAAAGACCACTAACATGTCAATTTCACTTGTTTGTCCTGGAAACTTAATACGCTGCTGGCGTGCTACCCCCTCAATATAGCGGGCAAGCGACTCATCCTGTGACGCAGCGTGTTCGTCTATTTTGATAGGCTTTGGTAGCTTCTGCATCTCTTCTTTCCCTTTCTCAAGATTACTTCATATGACAGTCTTCATGTATTGACAGTTACGATGGACGAGTGCCATAATACTCAGCATTGGATTGACACCAGAAGCAGCAGGAAAAAGGCTGCCGTCGCAGACAAAAAGTCCTTTGACACCGTGTACTTCACCATGTTCGTTGGTGACTGATGTCTTAGGGTCTACTCCCATGCGGCAAGTCCCCATCTGGTGCGCGGAAAACATCATCATGCGGTTCGGTCCCATTCCATAGCGTTCCAGGCGAGCATCGAAATCACTCAGGTCACGCATACTCACGGTCCCATCCGCGAAACGATCTACGCGGTTCTTTTTGTTTTGCAATGACAACACGGCTTTTGCTCCTGCTGCAAAGTGTACGCGAGCTGAGGTCCGCAGCCCATGCAGCAGATGCTGACGGTCATAGGCCGAGGTTGTATAGTCCACAACTGGCTCACCATCGCGGTCTATTGTCACTGTGCCTTCGCCCTTGTCGCGTGTCAACACAATAATGGTGGCGAGGTTTGGCGCATCCAGCATCGACTCGCGATACTCACGCGGCCCATACCATGGCGTGGTTAAGCCGATCAAGCCGGGATGAGCAGGCGCGACCTCTAGTTTGTAGCCGTAATTGTCGTGTAGATGCGAAAACTCATCGTTATAGGCCGACTGCATCACACCTTTCCACGGATAGACCTTTTCTGGATAGATACCCGAAACCGTCGAGACCGGATGCAATTTCAGGTGCTTGCCAATATGCTTGTTCTCAACCTCTGACCGCAGCAGGACAGCTGGTGAGTTGATGGTGCCAGCCGCAAGCACAACGGCCTTCGCACGAACTGTGACCTTGTATGTCTTGCCAGTCTCGATATCGAGCGCGTTTGCTTCAACCCCAACCGCTTTGCCATCCTCTATGAGCACCTTATCGACGCTACAGTACACGACGATACGCGCTCCATTATCGTAGGCATCCTGTAGATATGTCTTCATCGTCGATTGTTTACATGCGTAGCGACAACCAAAGCCACAGGCACCACAGCGTTGTTCGCACCCGACCGCGTTGCGTCGTATCACTCCTGCGTGATAGCCGAGCGCGATACTGCCATCGAAGAGCAACTGGTTTTGTGGATTGTGCTGGCTATTCTCAGTATTGACCTGTATACGTCGCTCGACTGCCGCGAAACTGTCCTGCAATGCTTGTCCCGTAAATTCAGGCAAGCCAGACGTTCGCGCCCATTCCTCTAATACATCATCCGGTGTGCGAAACGAGGTATTCCAGTTGACAATCGTCCCGCCTCCGAGCGTGCTTCCCGCAAGAATAAACATACTCAAGTCTTTTGTCGAGAGCAGACCGCGTTTAAGATACAGTTCTGGTGTGGCCTGTGCCTCTTGATACGTGAAATCGGACTCGCTATTATAGCCGCCCTTTTCCAGCACAATCACACTTTTGCCAGCCATCGCTAGTTCACCAGCGACCACGCCACCACCTGCACCGGAGCCAATCACTACCGCGTCACATTCAAGCGTCGTGTCTTGCGTAATCACGAACGGCTGAATTGTCTTAGGCGTTGTCGGCGGTGGTGTCGGCGTCTCATAATCTAGCACCTCCCAATTGGGGTTGGTGCCTTGCGGATTGGGAACTGAATAAAAAATAAACGTAGCCAGTCGCTTGAGTGCTTGGTAGCCTTGGCGTAACTGTCCCGTTGCACTATTCGCCATTGCCAACAAATACTTTTCGCGCTGTGGAGGTTGAAGATTGATAAACGGCTTCGGGTTCGCTATCAGCAACAAGCCACCCAGTGGACTTGCCATCAACGCTAATAGCTGTCGAAACTCTGTCTGTGTCTCTGCGTTCTCATGTGCTAATGTTTCCGCCAGTAGCATCGGTACATGGAGATCGCCTGCATTACGTCGATAATAGGCTGCAACTGCTTCGTTGCTGTCCACAGGTGGTTCAAGCGATGGTAATAAAGTATCGCACACGGCTTCGATAATCGTAAATTCGTCCGGTGAGAGCCAGCCCGCGACACGGCTTTGCGGCGTCTGTGTGGTAGAGGATGTAGATGAGATGACCGCCATGCTGTATTATGTCCTTTCGGTGATAAATTGTAGGGGTCTAATTCTATTACACCCTTTGCCCAATTGATTCTGTTCAGGGATTGATGAAATGTTTCGATATATCCCTTAACATTGTACATTACCAAAAGGGTGTAATAGAATTAGACCCCTACAATTCGTTCAATGCCTCTAACATCGTGAATATGGAGAATTTGTTACGCCTCCGCGCCCTCGATGTGTCTCACGTCCGCAAGGTGTGCGGTCTCGTTGAGGTGTACCATGACGATGCGTTCAGGCTTCACAGAGAACTCGGTGATGGAGGCATTGTCGTGGCGGAATTGCCAGCGACGACTGATATCCAGACCTAACATGTGGCAGACGAGTAGGCCGATAAAGCCGCCGTGTGTCGCCCAAACGACGGTTGCATCGGGGTATTGTGTATACCAGCGTTCTACAGCACGTGCGATACGTGTGTGGACTTGTGTCAGATTTTCACCGCCGCCAGGAATAGCGTAATTCGTAGCATCAGTACGCCATTTGACTTGTGAGTCGGCAAAAAGAGCTGTGATCTCTTCGGTGTTGTGGCCTTCCCATTCGCCCATTGCGATCTCGCGTAAGTCGCCATCATCATGAACTGGTAAATCGTGAGCGAATGTGTTGGCTTGCGCAATGGCTTGTGCTGTGGCGCGTGTACGTTGTAGGTCAGAGGAGACAACTACGTCGATTTTTTCGGTTGCAAGATATGCACCGACCAGTTCGGCCTGACGTTCGCCCAGTGGACTGAGCGGAACGTCAGACTGACCCGTGATGCGGTTCTGTATGTTATATAGCGTCTCACCGTGACGCACTACAATGAGCCGCAAGAAACCTCCTCGTCAGCAAAGGGTAGACCGCCAATAACGGCGACAGGTTCGGTATACACTTCTTTCTCCCTAAACAGATGGTAGTAGTCTATAAACGGTTCAAATCGCTCAAGGTGCAACTCTGTAACCGAGGGATAGACATTTGGATAACGTACCTCAAGATGGTGTTCGCGGTATACGGCATTCAAATGCCTTTTGACTGTACGCGGCAGAAACTTCTCGAATAAGACGAACGCACCAAGGCTATCAGCAATCATCTTCTTGATGTGGGGATCGTCTTTCTTGTCGTGAAAGTGCGGACTCTTCGATTGATATTGCTGAAGTGTCACGCTTTTTGGTTCAGCTTGCCAACGTGACGCATGGTACAGTAAGTCAAGGAATTGAAAAGTCTCAACCGAATAGCCAGATGAAAAACGGATCGTTGTTGCTGTTTGCATCGTCATGCCTTGCTCGCCAGCATTTGACGAGATGACAGGATAATTCTGTATACCAAACCAACCATCCAGCAGAGTTGTGAACAGGGGCGATACAACACGTGTACAACGTCCAAGTAGTTTGACCTCCTGGTTGGCGTTTCCTAATGCGGGTTTAGAGGACCAGCAAATGCGAACATTGTGCAAATCTGGAATGATATGCTCTTGTTGATGGCACTCATCCAGGACTACTGTGTCTTGCGCGTAGTCGCGTCCAGCGCGAGCAGCCATAAACAATTTGCTCATTGCCATTGTATACTCTAACAATGCGCTCGGTACGAAGTTATCGGCGTCGTAATAAATTATCCATTCAGCATAGCCCAGTTGCGCGGCATACATCGTCCCAATATACATGCCTTCGCCTTTGCCGTTGACCACTCTGCCATCATCGCCTAATATTTGCGGTACACCGCAATCTCGCAGCATCGCCGCGACAAATTCATCTTTCTGATGAACAAGGTAGGTTTTTTTGTGTTGAGCCAGCCGTTCTTTCAGGCCAAGCTCGATAGTTTGTCTCTCCTCTTCTGGACAATTTGTAACGATAATGATGGGGCTGTTCACAGGAAGGTACCAAAGTACGCCAAGCAATGTCTCAAGGCTTTCGCTTTTGTGGGAAATGACAAAGGCGGTGTGAGACAAAAAGTAGTTCAAATCGTTGAGTTCATTCACCTCTAAGAGGTGAGAGAAGCGCACTGTATCAATGTTCACGGAGAAATCCCCTTACAATAATGAGTGGATCGAGCAAGAAGTCATAGTGAGTCGGTGTTGTTCTTGGGACGGGTCTGCTGAATTGGAAAAGAGCAAAGTTACACAATCACCGAATTTTCTCTCGCTGTTCGCGTTAAGAACATGAAGAAAACCTATTGATTGATGTGTTGGGGTAGTGCTTGGTATTTACGTCAGCGTAAATACATTTTAAATGCAATGAGTATACGTACAATAGCAAGAATAATGCGCGGCTATTTTTACACTTATAGTGTTTTCTCTGCCGTTTCGTGCTAAGCTACGTCGTTTCTGGCATTTTCACGACAAGCGTTACTATAAGTATAACGAACTTGCTTTCTCTCTGTCAAAGGGTCTTCAAGCGAGTAGGACTTCTATCTAC
>CAXTWV010000075.1:0-6856 GCA_964248005.1 uncultured Ktedonobacteraceae bacterium
ACCGGTTCCACCAGTGGTAGCCAGTAGCGACACACCTTTATTACCTCCACCCCCTGTCTCTGCATCGCGTACCCCGATACTCTCCGAAACGCCAACGGCCTCGTATATGCAAGCACCTTCACAAGCCGAGGGGAAGGACCGTGCGTTAGTAGCGCATTCTTCTGTTGGCTCTCTACACGGACCTGTAACCCCACCCGCGCCTCCTGTTAGAAAGAGGCGAAGTCTTTTTCTTGTACTCACTGCTGTACTCTTGCTCGCGCTTCTTAGCTCAATCGTCGCAACATTCTTTTTCTTTTCTCACACACGCTCTACGCCTTCTTCGCAACAAGCAGCAATAGTAGGACATGCATTTTTTGTTAGTAGTGGTTTGATTAGTAAAGACAACAATCAAGGCATTACAGATAAGTTACAAATTGAGTTACAAAATATTCATGATGCTCAACCTGGGAAAAAGTATTATGCATGGCTTTTGCCGAGTAGTAGTCAAACGGATACTCTTGCACTTGCACTAGGTCCATTGTCTATCAATCATGGACGCGCAATAATGACCTATAGCGGTACGTTACATACAAACTTGCTCGCCAGTTACAACCGTTTTCTCGTCACAGAAGAGGACGCAAGTCAGCAACCAGTAAACCCTTCGCCCGATCCAAGCACTTGGCAATATTCTGATAGTTTTTCAACAGCACCTAATCCAACTGATCCTAAGCACTATAGCCTTTTTAATCACTTGCAGCATTTGCTCTCGCAGGACCCAAAACTCAAAGCCGCGGGGTTAACAGGAGGGTTAGATATCTGGCTCTTCAAAAACACAACAAAGATACTGGAAGCGGCAGGTAGTGCGCGTGATCAGCAGAAGGTGTGTATCGCAAATCCCAATCCGTCTTGCACTGACTTCATGTTACGGCAGGTGGCACGCATCCTGGACTACCTGGATGGCTCCGCCTATGTACATATAGAAAATATTCCTGCAAACATACAAGACATACAGCATGGACAGTTGCTGATTGACCCAACAACGGCTCACGTTGCTTTACTAGAGTCTGATCCGGCACAGGAGCCACCTGGGTACTTGAAACATATTGGAAGTCATCTACAAAGTATCAGTCAAATAGCAGGCTCAACACCTGAACAACGCGCATTGGCTGTTCGCATTAATCAGGCTATCAACAATGTGCAAGGCTGGCTTGATGCTGTGCATGCAGATGCCGCGAAACTTATACATATGAATACCGATCAGCTTGTACAATCGGATGTATTGGCAACGCTGAACGATTTATTCATTCAAGCGAACAATGCCTTTGTAGGACAGATCGACCCAAACACGAACAATGTCAAGGAAGGCGTTGTGCAAATACATTATAGTGTGCAGGCGTTAGCAACATTCGATGTGGCTCCTTGCACAATACAGAATGGCAAGAGTTCTTGTGCATAGCTATGGGGAGGATGTACTGTGAGTACAAATGCACGACGCATTGGCAAATATGAACTGCAAGAGCAACTAGGACATGGCGGAATGGCAGAGGTGTGGAAAGCATTCGATGTTCAGTTGCACCGCTATGTGGCTATCAAAATACTTCACGCAAACCTACAAGAGGATCCTAATTTTGTAGCACGCTTTGAGCGCGAAGCACAACTTATTGCATCTCTGCATCATCCTAATATTGTACAGCTTCATGATTTTCAGATTGCGGCACCAGAGGCAAACGTGACAACCGCTTACATGGTCATGGACTATGTTGAAGGCGAGACGCTTGGGCAGTATATCGAAGAAACCTCGAAGCAGGGCAATATCCCTTATCCGACAGAGATTGTGCAAATCTTTACGTATATCGGTCTCGCGGTGGATTATGCTCATCAAAAGGGGGTCATTCATCGTGATCTGAAACCCGCGAATATTCTGCTTGATAAACGGAACACGGCGCATGTGGCTGCTGGTGAACCCATCTTGAGTGACTTCGGTGTCGCTAAACTCATGGGAGCGACTGGTAACACGCTTGCAGGAACGCATGTGGGAACGCCTTTATATATTTCACCTGAGCAAGTCAATGGCTACGCGGGCAACGAACGAAGCGACATTTATGCATTAGGTGTTATTCTTTACGAGATAGTAACAGGCGTGCTGCCCTTTCAAGGCACTGATCCAACGACAGTTATGACTCAGCATCTCAATGTTGTACCACCTTCGCCCCGATATATTAACCCGAACATTCCGCCCGCGCTTGAAGCGGTCATCTTGCGCAGTCTTGCCAAAGACCCAGCGCAACGCTTTCCCAGTGCCTCATCGCTTGCCGCCGCCGTTGCCGAAGGCTTAGACGTACCTGTGCCAGAGAAAATTGGGAAGCCAGCATATCCTGTGAATGCCATAGACATGCCTACACATCTATCGTCACCCTTACAGACTGTCCCATCACAACAGGCTGTGTCGCCACAAGTATCGCAGTCAACGCCTAACGTCTCAGTACTCTCTCCCACATCTATGTCCGCGCAAAACACCATCTCTCATACTGACGCTGCGTCTAGTGCAGGAATTTCATCACCTCAGAGTACACCACCATTACAAGCACCCTTAAAGGCCAAGCCACAGCGACCAAAGAGAAGTATCATTATTGCGTCGCTCGTCTTGCTGTTGCTTCTGATAGGTGGCTCACTAGGAGCGTTTTTACTCTTGCCACGTATTCTTCATCCCTCTGCTACTGCAACAGACGCGATTGTAGGACATGCCTTTTTCGTGAGTAGTGGACAATTGAATGATGGAGCACAAGGTATTGCGGATAAATTACAGGTCGATTTGCAGAATGTGCAAAATCCACCTGCAGGGAAAAGCTACTATCTCTGGCTCTTAGGCGATAAAGACCCTTTGCAACAGCAGGCTGACTTGCTGGTGCCAGCACCGATACATCCTCCTCTCCTCCTGACGAATAGCTTACCTGTACAAAATAATGCTATTCATTATACCTACTTAGGTGACAATCAACACGATAATTTGTTATCGGAGACCAGTCGCTTGCTCATTACGCAGGAAACCACGGGGCAAACGCCAACCAGTCCATCATCCGATCCTACCACTTGGGTCTATTATGCTCAACTTCCTCAGGCACTTATTCCGAGTTCACTGCACTTGAGAGGTCTTGACCATATTCGCCACCTTTACTATAATGAGGATCACCTGAAAGTGTTTGCGTTATATGGCGGGTTAGATATATGGGTGTTCAGGAATACAGAAAAGATTTTGGAGTGGTCCACAAGCGCACGCGACGATTTTAATGGTACAACAAGTAGCTATGGTTTGATGCACAGTCTCTTCATCAACATCCTTGATTACCTTGATGGTACTCCCAACGTCCATGTAGATGTACCACCAGGAACGCCTATTGATGCTGATGCTAACATTGCACGCGTGAGTTTACTCACAGTGGACCCGACGCGGCAAGGTGTGACGCAATATCTCGATACGGATCCTCCCGGTGATCTCGATCATATGGCTCTACATCTTAGTGAGTTAGTCAAGGCACCAGATGCATCGCCACGCATACGGCAACTCGCGCAAAGCATCCTGCTCGCCGTTGACAATGCGAAAATGTGGTTGACGCAAGTACGTATGGATGCAAAAGCTCTTTTCGCTATGAGTCCCGAACAATTAGCGCAACCTGCCGCGCAAAGCGTGCTAGAAGACCTGGTGGCACAGGCTACCTATGCCTATATTGGTCAGCTTAATGCAACCACGAATGCAACGAGTCCAGGCATATTGCAAGCACACTACGACGTGCAGAAGTTAGCGACCTTCGATATTACAACGAATGTACCTAAAAGTTTATAATTATGATATAAGGGGAAACTATGAGCGCAGAACCGCGACGCCTCGGTAAATATGAATTGTGGGAACGTCTGGCTCGCGGCGGACAGGGTGAGGTATGGAAGGCTTTTGATTTGCAACTGCAACGTTTTGTTGCCATCAAGCAACTCAACGCCAATTTTCAAGATGACCCCAGTTTCATCTCACGTTTCGAGCGTGAAGCTCAGTTTATTGCCTCGCTGCACCATCCCAATATTGTCCGTATCCATGACTTCCAGTTTATTTCCGATCCTGACTCAAATACACCTGTAGCGTATATGATTATGGAGTACATCGAAGGCTCTACCCTTTCTGACTATATTCGTAATACCTCGCGCAAGCAACTTTTCCCCTCCGCCTCCGAGCTTCTCACTATCTTTACCGCAACGAGTCTTGCGCTTGACTATGCTCATCGACTAGGTATGCTTCACCGTGACATCAAACCAGCGAATATTATGCTTGACAAGCGTAATCCCGATGATCTGCCGCTAGGAAAACCAGTCCTCATGGACTTTGGCATCGCGAAACTGCAAGGTGGCTCCGATACCACAAAAGTGCTTGGAACACCGCTCTATGTTTCGCCCGAACAAGCTCGCGGCTTAGCAGGCGACAATCAAAGTGACCTCTATTCGTTGGGCATTATCATGTATGAAATGACAACAGGAGTCACACCGTTTCGTGGTGAATCGTTAATGGAATTGCTGATGCGCCACTTCAATGACACGCCTACGCCACCGATACTCATCAACCCTGAGTTACCACAAGAGGTCTCTGATGTCATCCTGAAAAGCATTGCGAAGGAACCGCAAGACCGCTTCGCTAGTGCCTCCGACATGACAATAGCTCTTGCCGAGGCTTTTAAGCTTCCTGTTCCCTCTGAACTACAGAAATCTTCTTCCATATCCGTTGTTACTCACGGGCAAAAGGTACGCAATCCAATTTCTCTGCCCGGCAATATGCTTGCCAATTCTGTCATGTCTTACGAAACATATCCGGTGCAATCCCCTGCGACAGCGTTACCGCTTACACCACCACCTATACATACGATTCCACGTACTGAGAACAGCGATACGATTAAAGCATTTCCCGTACATACAGACCCAACACCCTCGCAGGTGCCTGCATCACCACCATTTGTGCCACAACCGAGAAGAAAGCGTGCGGGCAAGCGTCTATATGTTGGTCTCTCGCTTGCGTTACTGATCGTAGTAAGTATAGGAGTCGTAAGTTATGTCCTATGGGGTACTCAAAAAACGCAGGTAGTACCACCAGTAGCAACGACACGCGTCGGACAAGTGCATTTTCTTAATAGCCAAGATACAATGGGAGCATTTGATGAAGCACAGCTTTCATTACATACCTTACCGAATCCATCAAGTGGTAAAACCTATTATGCATGGTTAGTTACACATGATGATAGTGTTGAGGTGGTACATTGGCCTCTTACGGTCCAAAATGGAATCCTGACTTCACCGAACTACGTGTATCCATCGCACCACAACTTACTTACGTCGCTTCCCTATCTTTTTTTGATCACCTTGCAAAGTGGTAATACATCTGTACCCTCTTTTGATCCCAATGACAATCGCTATTATGCCATCATTCCTCAAACACAAGCCACAACAGACCATTTCAGCGTCGTCGATCATTTGAACCATCTCCTTACAAATGATCCAGGGCTTGAGAAACTGAACATGCCAAATGGCTTACGCTACTGGCTTCTTGCGGATACACAAGCACTGGTGCGAGAGGTAAAGGGCGCGAACGATGCACGACAAAATAAACAAGTTCTCGCACTACGGCAACATCTTGTGAATATTCTCTATTATCTGAGAGGAACTTCATGTGCCCCCTTAGACCTACAGGGAACACCTCAAGGCACACCCACGATGCCTGATGCCGCGATTGCTCAACAGGTGAGAGCGTCACTGCTGGAGTGTTCACAAAACACGAGCATTTCTAGCATACTGGCCCATACTGAATTGCATGTAAGTGGCATCTTTCACGCTCCTGGCGTAACGCCAACGCAAATAACACTTGCACCTCAGATACAAACCAACCTTCAGCAAGTAACTCTATGGCTACAGCAACTCTATCAGCAGGATGTTCTGCACTTACTCTCGCTTTCCGATAGCCAATTGTTACAATCCCCAGCGCAGTCTTTTTTTGATGACATGAAAACGGTAAGCAATGAAGTGTATCAAGGCCAAACGCCTACTTCTAAAATAGGCATGGTACAGATGAGTAAGGACCTTGAGCAGCTTGCAACCTTCGATCTCATGCCATGCCCACGAAGTACTAGCAACATCTGTACATCTTGATAGAGCATAGATACGGAAAGGCACAACTATAGTGTGACTTTTTTTGTTTCTTGGCGTTTAATAGAGTGGGGCTGCTCATTTATATGAACAAGCCATTCACGCGCTCTTACCTCGATTTTTGTTATTCATCATTATCGTTATCAGGAAGGGAACATGCTCATGGAAAACAGAATGGAAGCTAGGTCAGAAAACGCTATGATGCCTCGTGGCAGGCGTCCGCTCGGTGTAACAATTATTGCTGTCCTTGTAGGTCTTGAGGGCATCCTCGAAGTCATCGCAGGTATCATCCTCATTCTTGCCGCAAACTCGCTCAGTCGTCGTGTTATTCAGGGTGGACATGTACATATTTCCAAATTCATAGACACGTTTGGTATTGGCATCGGTGTAGTTATTATTGTCATAGGAGTGATTACTCTCTTGTTTGTGCTAGGTCTATGGACGCTCCAACGCTGGGCGTACTGGGCGGTTATCATTATCGAGGTTATCACTCTACTGCCAAATATCCTCTCGTTGATTCGAGGGACAGGTACCGTGGCTGGTAACATTGTTCAGATGATTATTCCGGTCATCGTTTTGCTCTACTTCCTCATAGACTCAAACGTGCGGCGTGCCTTCCGCATTTAGTTAGCACTGCACACGCGATAGAGAATGAGGTACAAGTGTGTTCATGATGCCCAGCATCATGAACACACTTGTACCT
>CAXTWV010000075.1:6866-17329 GCA_964248005.1 uncultured Ktedonobacteraceae bacterium
CCCCCCCCCCCCCCCCCTCTCTACCCTTTTCTTTTGCTATCAGCTATTTTCTATCCTGTAAGTCCTACTTTGAGCATCCTTTCTTGTGCTAGCCCGTTCTATTAGTATAGTATAGCCAGGGTGTTACTTTGACTTTGTTGGAACCGTCTTGAATATGTATACAACGTATGTTTGCTTAGGTTTGGAGTATGTATAATCATTATGGAACGTCTTTTAACGCAAAACGATAGTCTTGATATCATTGAGTCAGTTGATGAGCTTGCACAAGAACAAATTCTGCAAGAAGTCATTCATCCAACCCCTTTCGCCAAGCCACAAAGTTATCATTCTACTTCCTGGGGTATTGTAAACTCTGTGTTGGACCGTGTTGATACCCTCACACATGGTCGCGCTGGTTTGTTGCAGCGTTTCTCTTCATTTGTTGTCATTGGTGGCTTTGCGGCGGTAGTAAACCTCGTGGTTTTCTATCTTGCTTTTTATCATATTCCGTTTTCAGCAAGTGTCGGTACTGTACTTCCTAATATCACTGCATCTGCGCTAGCGGCTGAAATTTCAATTATGACAAATTTTATCCTCAATGACCACTTTACCTTTCGCTATTTACCCGGTCGCAGTCGGTCGTGGCTCACACGCTGTGCGCGTTTCCAAATGACTTCTGTTACTGGAAGTATTCTCACGTTTCTGATTGAGTTTGGCTTGACTCCTCTTGCCCATGCTTTTTTTATGAGAGCAGGCTCAAGTATTCTTGCCTCTCATGCTGAGTTCGTTGCGCAAGCGGTAGCAATAATTCTCGTGCTCTTCTACAACTTTGCTATTCATCATCTCTTCACTTATCGGCATGTCAAGGCGTAAGTTTCTTGTAAAAAACAGAACATGACACGGCCCAGCCGTGGTCATGTTCTGTTTTTTACCTTTTTGATAGGGATTAAGCACGTTCCAGCATTTTGTCGTACTTCTCATCATAAGGTAACGTTCTGCCTTCGGGCATCATGAGAAGCGTGTTCGGCTTGAGATGTTTGACGAACTCGACATCGTGGGTCACAGCAATAATGGTGCCGTTATAGCTTCCTAGAGCCTCGCCTATGATGTTTCGTGACATCGCATCGAGATTGGTTGTTGGCTCGTCCAACACCAACAGGTTAGGACCATCAAGTACCATCTTCGCGAGTGCAAGGCGTGTCTTTTCGCCACCACTCAGTGTTCCAATCTTTTGATACACGCGGTCGCCATTGAACAGGAAACGCCCCAGGACACCACGAACACGCTTGCTATCCTCTGGCAAAACGTCCGTTGCCTCATCGAGCACCATATTATCATAGTCCAGCCCCTCGTTCTCCTGTGCATAATAACCGATGCGTACACGGTCCCCCATTGTTACATTGCCATCGTTGAGAGGTGTGTAGCCAAGCATAGTACGCAGAAGCGTCGTTTTGCCAGCACCGTTCAATCCCACAATAACAAGGCGTTGTCCACGCTCAATCTGGAAATTAATGTCTTCCAGAATGACCTTTGTGTCATAGCGTTTATGCAAGTGGTCGGCACGCACTACAAGGTGACTGCTTGGCATACGCACTGGAAAATCAATCTTCATCTTACGGCTAGCCTGTGGCAGATTGGGCTGACTTGCTTCGAGTACCGCGACACGTTTATCCATCGCGATACGCTGACTGACGCGTGTTGCACCAAAGCCACGCAGCTTTTCTGATGTTTTACGTAGACGCGCAATCTCACGGTCTTGCTGTGCTTTTGTGCGCTCCATCAATGCCAGCGCATCACCAGTCGCGGTGAGGTAGTTCGAGTAGGTGCCGCGATACTCCTCTAGTTTGTGCGTGAACTCGTTCAAGCGCAATACCTTGTTGATACTGCGGTCAAGCAAGTCCAGATCGTGCGAGATGATGAGCAACGCACCACTGTAGGTATCAAGAAAGTCCATGAGCCAGCCCGTTGCCTCAACGTCCAAAAAGTTTGTTGGCTCGTCGAGCAAGAGCAAGTCGGGTGCCTGGAAGAGCAAGCGCACAAGGGCAAGCTTTGTCTTTTGTCCACCACTGAGTGTAGAGACGTGGCGGTCAAGCGTAACACCGCCGATGTTTAAGCCCGCAATAAGCTGTTCAATTCGAGCATCGGCATCGTAATACCCAAGCGTATCAAGGGCTTCTTGCGCCTCTGAGAAGCGTTCAAGTAATGTGGGCAAGTTCCCATTGTGCGCCTCAGAAATCTTCACTGAGAGCGTTTCGTAATCAGACAGTGCTTTGTCGAGTCCTGTACTTGTGAAGATAAAGTCGCGAACAGTGCTACCCTCTGTAACAGGAGCCTCGTGCGCGACATCCTGCGAGAGATAGCCATAAGTGCGCGGATGTGAAACATTTCCACCATCGGACTCCTGAACGCCCGCGACGATTTTGAGCAACGAGCTTTTGCCTGCGCCATTGACGCCGATCAGCCCTGCCTTTTCTCCAGGCGCGACGGTGAACGATATATTGTCGAGTATAAGACGCGGCCCATACGAGAGCCGTATGCGATTGACTTGTAACATGTAGTATAAATCCCTTTACGTGTGCTTTTCAAAATGAGTTGACGAATAGCATAAAGAATTGTGCGGAACTGCCTGAGCACTCTCGCGCATGGATGTGATGGAAAGCACACGGTGTTGCACACAACACAACTCACCTGGAAGAGTGTTTGAGTTTGGCGACACACACCATGAGAATGGAGAGTCAAACAAAGGAGAATGGGGAACACAGAAGATGCTAAAGCCGACATTGGATAAGGTTCACTCAGCGTTCAAGTGAAACCTTGCATCGTATGGTGCCACTACTTCCTGCCGCATAAGCTCCGGCGGAGTCGCTCATGCGGCTGCGTAGACTGCTAACGGAAATATCCGTTTCATTTTTTATCTCATCCCTGCTCTTTATATAGCATATAAATCCACTTAAATCGTACCATTCTACCGCACATATGTCAAGTGAAGTAGGCTCTCTGCGTGGTATAGTTTTTGTTACCGAACTACGCGAGCGGCACGAGATCGAACGCATACAGTGTGCCATCGTTCGAGCCGATGTAGACAGACCCGTTTGCTATTCTTGGCGAGGAGACAACCGGAGCGGCTGTCGTATAGCTCCACAGCTTTTTCCCTGTTTGAGCAGCTAGAGCATAAACAGTAGCATCCCGCGAACCAACGTACACGACGCCGTTGACAACGGTCGGTGATGAGGTAACACTTCCACCCGTGGCATAATGCCAGCGTTCCTCTCCAGTTGCTGCAACTACAGCGTAGAGTCTATGGTCATGCGAACCAACAAACACTAGATCGTCAGCTACTATTGGTGAAGAGTCAATAGTGTCTCCTGTTGTATAGCTCCACTTTTTCTCGCCAGTAGTAGCATTTAGTGCATACAGCATATGATCGCGTGAACCTACATAGACGACACCATCGGCAACCGTTGGTGAGGAATTGACCACTCCCTCTGTTTTATAGTGCCAACGCATAATGCCAGTCATCATATCTAGCGCGTAGACTGTGGAGTCCTGTGAACCCACATAAACAATTCCATTTGCAACAGTTGGCGAGGAATCAATTCTGCCACCCGTCGTAAAACTCCACAATTTCTCTCCTGTAACAGTATCTAACACATAGACCATGAAATCATGCGAACCCACAAAGATCATGCCATTCGCGAGTGCTGCCGAAGAGCGAATACTTCCACCCGTTGTGAAACTCCATAATCTTGCCCCTGTACTGGCTGCTAGTGCGTAGACGTTAGCATCTGTTGAACCTATATAGACAACCTCGTCAGCTATAAGCGGTGATGCGTAAATGGGACCGCCCGTGACGTAGTTCCATTGCTCGTCACCACTAGTGGTGTCTATGGCGTACAGCTTATGATTTTGAGAGCCAATATAGACAACTCCATCCGCTACAGACGGTGAGGCAAGAATACTTCCCTCTATTGTGTAACTCCACAGAGTGCTACTTGTAAATGCATACACGTTATGGTCATGTGAGCCGATGTAAAGTATCCCATCGGCAATTGTGGGAGAACCATCAATAGCATCCTTTGTAGCATAGCTCCATAGTCGTGTTCCCGTAGCAGTTGCAAGGGCATAGACCGAGTGGTCCTGTGAACCAACATACACAATCTCATCAGCAACGAGTGGTGAGGACTGAATAGCCGCACCTGTCATAAAACTCCATTGTTCGGCACCAGTAGCAGTATCAAGGGCGTAGAGCCTGTTATCATGTGAACCGACAAATACAGTGTTGTTGGCGACCGTGGGCGAGGAAAGCACAATATCGCCGGTCTGATAGCTCCATAGTTTCTCTCCTGTCCCAGCATCGAGAGCATACAGCAGATGGTCTTGCGAACCAATGTAGACGATACCATTCGCAATCGCTGCTGATGAGCTAATCCTACCATTGGTAGTGTAACTCCACTGCATCGCACCCGTAGTAGCATCAAGGGCATAGACTTTGTGGTCCCAGGAGCCGAAATAGACAATACCACCTACAACCATAGGCGATGATTGAATACCCCCTTCTGTTTTGTATGACCATACACTATCGCCCGTGTCAGTGTCTATCGCGTAGAGCGTCGAGTCAGTAGAGCCAACATATACCATCATTTCAGCATAGGTTGGCGAGGAATCGATGGCACCCTCAGTAGTAAAACTCCACAATAACGTTCCGCTAGTGGCTTCAAGTGCATATAGTTTTTTATCAAATGAACCTGCATATACCGCACCATTTCCTAGTGCTGGTGAAGAGGAAATGTTACTCCCTGTTATATACTCCCAAATAATCTTACCCGTCTCAGCAGCAAGAGCATACAGCTTGGCATCGTGTGAACCAACATAGACGATGCCATCGGCGATTGCAGGTGAGGTAGTAACTGCACCACCTGTGGGAAAAAGCCACTCCTGTTTTAGTTGTGGGACATTAGTAGGATAGATTACGTTATCGTTAGAAATATTTTGTGCCATCTTTGCCTCCTCAAATAATACATACCCTATCTTTAGTACGATGTTCCGAGGAGAAGTGTTTCGACTTTAGAACGAAGAAATGCCCACCACTTCTAATATCAGAAGTAGTGGGCATTATTAGAATAGAATGGATATACCCTCTCTACACACGCAACTCCATGCAGTTAGAGATTACCACGGTTTGTTGTATCATCAACATTTGTGGTTGTGTTATCAACGTTCGTTGCGTTTCCATGCAGGTTGTCGTTTTGCGAGCCGTGAACGATAGCGTTACCCTGCTGGTCAATACGAGCCTCTTCACGACGAACGGTGTCCGTGACCTGCTGAGTCTCTTGAACCTCACGTTTGCCAATTGCGACTTCGCCAGTAACGACAGTATTCTTGCTGACGTTTACCTGCTCCTCGCTGACGGGAACGCGGATTGTTTCGCCTTCGCCGATAGGTGTATTGTCAACTTGACCATCGGTAACTGCACGACGCTCGATCACAACTTCCTCATGTGTAACAGGAACGTTGACCGTCTTCTGCTCTGATACGACTTCCTTGTGTAGACCAACTTCGCCAGACTGTACGCGGTCCTTCGATACGTTGAGTTGCTCCTCACGAAGTCTCAACGAACGTGGCTGATGAAACTCATCCTGTGCGTAATCGTCTGCAGTGCGTTGAGAGACTGATCCCTGGTTGAATGCAACATTTGTAGCCGCCGCGTTTGTTTGATCAGTAGTGTAACCACTCTGCTGATTGTAACCTGTCTGATGTTCGTAGTCATAACCGTTGTACTGGTGGAGGATGTCATGAGCCATTTGGTCTTGTCCGTCAGGTCTCACTGAGACTACTGTACGACCATTCTTATATTCCTGATCGTAGTAGGAGGCCATGTCGTTTGAAACGCCGAGACCTGTCAAATCATTAAGCAGGTTCACATTGCCCTGTCCCTGTGTCGCAACTCCAACCTGATCGTAGCCAAAGCCAGCCTGCTTCAATGCATCAAGCGCACGTCTCGCATCACTTTCATTCTCAAATGCGGCAGCTATGATAGAAGTTTGTATCGCCAAGATAGTTCTCCTTTTTCTTTCAAATCAACTATATCGGACTTGTTCGTTAGAACATCGTCTGTTGTTTTAACTAAGGTTGTCACGTATAGACCCGCTAAAAAGAGTCATAATTTGGCTGATAAAGGAAAACTTATGAGGTTCTAATAGTTTAAAATAGAGAAATAGTTGCGCTTTTTCTCTATTAACCGTGCAGTTGCTTAGCATATTGCTGTGTAAGTATGAGGTATTGGTTACCATAGGTCACACTTGGCTCGATCATAGCACCTTCAAACCACTCGTTAAAGCTGGTAATAGTGACCCAATCGGGCTGACTGGAAAGCGCACCAGCCCAACTTTGCTGATAGGTGGTCCCATTGTTACGTGGCACAATGTATGTCCCCACGCGTCCAGGGATACGTGTATCATCATAGCCAGGAATGACACCAGCTGCCCATATCTTATGTGTGTTGTTTGCTGTATTGTATGCATTGATTTGACTACGAAAGCCCTGATCGACTGTCGGCATATCACCATGCTGAATTCCCCAATAACCGCCGCTAAACAGATGTATGCCATCAAACACACTGAGGAGCGACATCGAAACGCCCTCAGCCGACCAGATCATTGAATTGTTGGGGTCAACCTGACTACGGATAGAGGCCCATTGTGCTAATGTTCTTCCTCCACCCAATGGGTCCCAGAAAAAAAGTACAGGTTTGCCTTGCCAGTGCAGGAAGTGGGGGTCATTGCTGTAGTGTGTCACCACGTAGTTGAGCGCGTTCACCATAGTGGTCGTACCACTAAGTGCAGGAGCGTCACTTTCAAAATATATAGTTGAGTTAAAAAGAGCACCAGTTCTATTTTGTAGTGCTGCGGAGTGCGCGAGAAGTTTGGAGAAGTTTGTGTCTGTTACATCACCAGGACCCCACCAGGAACTGATAAAGCCTGTAATGCCAGCACCAGACGCTTCTGTTACTTGTCGGTCAATCGTTGCATCGTCACTCGAATTATATTGTGTCGTAGGCAAATCGGACATGCGACAGCTACACCATGTCGCGGGTGTGTACCATGTGTAGTAAAAAGCAAGCAGAGGAGTATTTGCATTGCTATGTCCGCCACCGCCAGTATTCCCACCACTGCCACCACCGCCAGTATTCCCACCACCGCCACCAGCACTTCCACCGCCTTTACTAACAGTGGGCAGCGGCTTTGGCGTCGTTGTTGCAACGGGTGTTATACCCTTTGTTGGCTTGGCTGTGGGTTGCGAAGTGGGCAAAACAGGAATTGTACCTGTATTTGGTCTATGTGTTGCCGTCGCGGTTGGTACCTGTGTTGCTTGCTTTGTTTCTATGCCACCAGCTACTGGTCCCGCGATATGACCCCCACATGCTGATAGGCAAAGTAGTAAGACAAGATACAGTGATGTAATCACGACCTTCCTATACATGGAAAAAATTTGTGTTCCCATACAATCCTCTTGTGTACGTGACATATGCTCCCCAATCGCTAGTATAGATGAATATGCGTATCTATACGAAATACTAGTACGTTTGGGGGGCCTGATGACACTCCTTGCTACTTTTCGTCACAATAGAAGGAGACAACTACAAAACAGAAGGTGTCTCGTATACCTCCTATTCTGAAATATATGTATTGTATTTTTTACGTTCTGGCGAGACTGAAGTTATAGAGGTATAAAGCCGATATAAAGTACTGCATATACCAAAGTCCCAATACACGCAAGATATGTCCTTTTTTAAGTTTCTATCTAATAAAGCTAGGAAACCTGATGACATACTTTGAAATATTGACTCTTGTGTGTTGCATGATACTATCAATGAGTACCGTTATGAGTATATATTATTATCCATTCGTAGGTAGGTAAGGAATAGAAACAATGTCGTCTTATTTGAAAGCTGTAGTATCAACTATCGTCGTGCTGAGTTTGCTCGTGGTCGTATTTATTTCGTTCAATCCTTTTTCGCACACTCGTACAAGCACGGCCCATGCGGCTGCTAACTTATCCTACAGTGCTACTGCAAACGGACCATATAGTGTGAAGGGAAACACCATTGTAGGTGCGGACGGGCAACCCTATCTCATTCATGGTATTGCCCGTGACGGCCTCGAATATAACTGTTCGGGTGAAGGTCCACTTGACCAGCAACACCTTGCTTATTTAGGTTCAGGCGTCAATACTACAACGGCAACCTATTGGGGGGCAAACACTGTGCGGCTTCCTCTTTCAGAAGGCTTTTGGCTGAAGGGCGCACCTGGATATCCTTGTACGGCGGCACAGTATCAGAATACTGTCAAGCAAACCGTTGATGCCCTGACCGCACTAAAACTCAATGTCATGCTTGATCTCCAATGGACTGATGCGGGTGGACAGTCGGGACAAGGAGGTGGACCTTGGTCTATGGCTGATGCTGACAGCATCGTTTTCTGGCAGCAGGTTGCTCCTATTTACAAAAGTTACTCAAATGTTTTCTTTGAGGCATATAATGAGCCACATCCTGGCACATGGGCGTGTTGGACTGGTGCATGCACAATGACTGGCGATAGTGGCTACTCGGATGATTGTAAATGTAGCAAAACCTTTACCTATCCTGGCGTAGGGATGCAAGCTATCGTGAATGCGATACGAGGGACGGGAGCAAATAACCTGGTGCTGGTTGGTGGTATGGAGTGGGGTTACGATCTTAGTCAACTCAACACCTATAAACTCACTGGCACTAATATTGTCTATGACACACATCCCTATTATCCTTATAATGATAAACTCCCCAATACATGGGATGCTGCTTTTGGTATACCAAGTCGGACGTTTCCCGTAGTTTCTGCAGAGAGCGGAGAGTATGACTGTGATAGCACCTATGAGAGTCAGTTGCTCTCGTACTTTGATGCTCATCAAATCGGTTGGGTAGGCTTTTCCTGGTCTATGCGTGGTAATACCTGTTCATATCCTCTCCTCATCACCGATTATAATGGTACTCCATCGGCTGGCTATGGCCTTGCTATCTATCAGCATCTTCATAGATACGCGACTACCTCCGCACCGGTTAGTGGTGTGTGGTATTTCGCAGAGGGTCGCGTTGGTGCATCATTCAAAGAGTATTTGACCATCGACAATCCTGATCCAAACAATAATTGTCCTGTAAGTGTGCAGTATTTGCCAGAGACGGGAAGCTCTGTCACCAAGTCGTTTACTGTAGGACATGCCTCTCGTTGGACCGAGTCGGTGAATGCCGATATGGGCATTCCCTACACACAGGCGGCAGGAGTATCAGTTTCTGCCATCGTTTCGGTAAATCCTTCTTCATGCAACGGTGTTGTAGCAGAGCGTCCGCAGTACTTCTCATGGCATGGTATTAATAGTGGAAGTGATGTAGTGGGTGCCACACATTTAGGGCAGACCTTTTATTTTGCGGATATCCCGACAAATAATGGGTTTACATCGTTTTTGACCGCGTTAAATCCTCCCACAAGTAGTGGAGCAACAGTGACTGCAACGTATTATGCGAATGGTCAGACTGTAGGAACACAGAGCATCAATCTTACAAGTGGACAACGTGGTACGCTATTTCCGAGTAGTGCTAGTCTTCCTACACATGTTGCCGCCGTTGTCACCTCGACACAACCTATTGTGGTGGAACGCCCAGATTACTTTGGCGGTATTACTGCTGGTAGTGCTGGCACCGTTTCAGGTGCTACCTCAGTTATTGGCACACAAGCACTCTCACATGATTGGTTGTTTGCTGAAGGTTATACAGGCGGCAAGTCACAGGAATATCTTGCGATCTCAAACCTTGATAGCACGGTGAATGCACCCGCGAATATCACTATCACACTTCAGCTTGGGAATGGTTCTACAAAGACTATTACAGGTACTGTGAGTTCCATGAGTCAGACGTTGTGGAACGTCAACGCAAACATTCCACCAGGCACTGTGTCTGCCGAAGTTACCTCTACAGGGGCGGCAATCGTGGTACAGCGTGAAATGTTCTTCCAGTATAACCATACGATTACGAGTAGCAATGGCTTTGGACTTGCGGCAAGTGGTGGTTCCGATATCATCGGTCAGGTTGGACCCGCAACAATCAACTCGTATACCTTCGCCGAGGGCTACGCGAACGTCGGATATAATGAATGGCTCACGTTACAAAATCCAACAGGTAACAATGAAACTGTTACTATCACCTTGCTCAACAATTATGGACATAGCTATACGGCTGGCGGTATTCTTGTACGAGCGCACACACGTTCAACCGTTGATGTAGCCGCTCTTGTACGGCAATATCTTCTCCATACAGGCAGTGACCCACGCTACTCCTGTGCTATTGCGATGACTGCGCAAGCATCGGCTGGCTCCTACTTCGTCAGTGAGCGCCCCATGTACTGGAACACTGGTAGTACGCAAGGTGGCTCTGCCGTGATTGGCTATGCAGGAGC
>CAXTWV010000076.1:0-16008 GCA_964248005.1 uncultured Ktedonobacteraceae bacterium
GCAATACTAGAATAGTGGGTGTGCGTAACATGTCGAATGCGTTTGACAAAATGTCGGTCCTCGAACCATTTATTGAAGAGGTAAATAGCTATTTACCAGATATCGAAACGAATCTCGAACATCTGGCACAACTAGCCCAATCAGCTCAAACAACGAGCGATATGGATGCTATCGAGGAAACATATCGCCGCACTCACACTATCGGCGGTTCTGCATCTATGATGGATTTCCCTGGCCTCTCTCATGTTGCTTATGGGATGGAGGATATTCTTGGTGATGCGCTAGAAAGCATTATTGTCCTTGATGCGCCTATCATTGCCTTATT
This sequence comes from uncultured Ktedonobacteraceae bacterium, assembly GCA_964248005.1. GTDB lineage: Bacteria > Chloroflexota > Ktedonobacteria > Ktedonobacterales > Ktedonobacteraceae > JBBQVS01. The sequence continues at coordinate 326 of CAXTWV010000076.1, forward strand.
ACAACGTTCGTTAGGAAGATTACGTCATTTGCTCGATGGTATCCGTAATGGCATCAACGAGGAAGAGGTAATTGCTGAAGACGATGCTGATTATGTGCAGTATCGCTCCTCTCTTGAAGCTACACAGGCAAATCCTCAGCAAGACACAACAGTAAATGGACATCAAGCCTCACCTGAACCTGTTGTAAGCTATGAGGTGCAGCAGTCAGAAGAAGTATTTTCTCCCTCTGCCATGCCCTCTTTCGATGAGGTGCTTGCTTCGTTTCGTACATCGGCAGAAAACGATGAGACTGTCTGGCCCGAAGAACCTGTACAGGCACCTGCTCACGAAGAGACAACGCTTCCGGTCGCACAATCACCTGTACCAACACAATTGAGTGCGCTTGACACACTCGTTGCCTCTACACGCCAAAACACTGCTCCTACAGAGGCTGTCTCTACAGAACAAGACATACAACCTGTCCATGCTGAACGAACTCCTGTTGTACAGCGCGAAGAAAATGTAGCACTAGTAGCACAGAATCAAGTACTTGAGCCTCATGTTCACTCTTCCGCGCAGAATGAAGCATTACCACAAGCATATAGCGATGTACAAAACGATGCCCAGACAGTTGTCGCCTACGCAACCTCACTAAAGAACATTGGTGTACAGCTACGTTCAGCAATGAGCGTTATTGAAGACCAGCGTGATGAGTTCCGAGGGTTCCTGGATGGTTCTAAAGACGCCCTTGAGCGGATGGAGGATTGGGCGGGTCAGGCTATGGGACTTAATCTCAAAAATAGTCCTGAACAGGTACGACGTTATTTACCACTCTCTGTAATGTGGGTGTCCAATTCCAAGCTTAAAAAAGTACTTGAGTTGCTGACTCACATTACCAGTGGTGTTGAACTGACTGACGAGCAGATGCACGCGCTTTTAGAGCAACTCACAACTTCCATCGCTTCATGTGGCGAGGCATTCCAACACATCCAAGAGAACGCTGGTGTACATGTGTTGACGCAGGAGCCTGGGTGGACTGCATGGGAGATGCAGCCCCGCCAGGATGCTGGTGTACAGGAGCGTGTGACTTTTGAGCGGCGTGGTGACATGGACACTCTACGTGCCGAAGTGGAAGCAACGGTACGCGAAGAGATGCGTCGCGAGTACGAGGAACGTACCGCTACAACAGTAGCCGCGCAAACTGCACTAGAGCAACGTATACGTAAAGAGGTGTATCAGGAGCTTGAGGAGAAGCGAAAACTGCAAGCGCGTGACTCTAGTGCTCAAGAAGCACAGCAAGAATTAGAGGCACGACTACGCGACGAAATAGAAATACAAGTGCGTCAGGAATTCTTGCAACAAATTGACTCCAATACTGGTATATCGGCAGAAAGCTTGATGCCACCAACACAAGCAGTCCCAACTCCATCAAACTTCGCAGACCGAGCACTACAGTCAACGAGCTTAACACCACGAGATGAACAACGTCCTACGCGCAATGCGCAAATGGAGGTGTCAACATCTCATGCTAACAACACAACTATGCCAGTTTCTTCTGACAGTCCTCCCGCCCAGAAACTTGTATCGTCTGTGACAACCTCCAATAACAATGCTACTCCGCAACGCACATCGTCAGCGTCAGCGATGAGTGGCGAATTTGGTGAAGAGGCCGCCGAAATCTTCCGGTTGGAAGCTGAAGAACATTTGCAAACGATTAGTACCTATGTTGCAGCACTTGAGAAAGAACCTACAAATCGTGAGTGTATTCAAGGTATCCGACGTGCTACTCACACACTTAAAGGTGCAGCGGCAATGATGGGTTTCCGTGCGATTGCTGAATTGAGCCATGTATCTGAAGACCTGCTTGATAACATTATGGAAGGGAAGACGACAGCATCGTCTGATGCACTCAGTCTCATTCTGGATACTGCAGAAACGCTCGACGTTCTTATCACAGGCAAAGACACGGACAACATTCCTGACGAAGCACGCGTGCAAGCATTACGCGTGCGCTATGCCGAGCTTTTGGGAGAGCAAGCCGTCTCTCTTAATGCTACTACTGAGGATATTGATGAAGCACTAGAAGAAAGCGAACTAGAAGAAAGCGAAGATGAGCGTGTTACAGAGACAGCTATCGTCGCAGGCATTATCTCTGAGGAACCGGAGATGGCAACCCAGCGTGCGAATCGCGATGAAGATTTAAGCGTGCGCGTTCGGCTACAGAAACTAGATGAACTTGTCAATCTCTTTGGTGAGTTGCTTGTCAATCGCAGTGTGCTAGAAGAGCGCATTGAGCGTCTCGTTCGCCTTGTCTCCGATGTAGGTATTAGTAGCAATCGCCTACGTGACGTTGGACAAAAATTAGAGAGCCGTTTTGAAGCTGCTACGCTTCCCAGTGGTCGTTCAGTGGTTGTTATGCCGGGAGAGGGCAATCAACCAAGTACAAATGGCAAAAATGGGAAGAATGCGGGATTAGCCCATCTCGACGACTTCGACGCACTTGAAATGGACCGCTATACAGAGTTTCATCAGGTGGCGCGTGGTCTCAGTGAAGGCATTTCGGATATGGTCACGCTGAGTGCTGAGATGGACACGATTATTCGTGAGTGTGAAGGTGTGTTTGCACGTGAGAATCGTCTTAGTACAACCGTGCAAGACCGTTTGATGAAGACGCGTCTGGTCCCACTTTCAACAATGACACCTCGTCTCTATCGTACCGCGCGTGCCGTTGCGCTCAAACAACACAAGGAATTTGAGTTCCTGCTTGAGGGTGAGGAAACCGAAATTGACCGGACCGTGTTTGAAGAAATCGCTGGTCCACTGCTTCACCTGATCCGTAACGCGGTCAATCACGGTATCGAGACGCCAGAAGTTCGTACTCAACATGGCAAGACGCCGAAAGGCCAAATCACCCTTTCAGCCTCCTATGAGGGAAATCAGGTTGTTATTACGGTACGGGAAGATGGACGCGGTATCGAACCAGAGCAGGTACGTCAAGTGGCAATTGCGCGTGGCTTGATCCGTCCAGAACATGTGCTCAGCGAGAACGAACTGATCGAACTGATCTTCCGACCTGGGTTTTCTACAGCCGAGGTGCTCAGCGAGGAAAGTGGGCGTGGTGTTGGCCTCGATGTCGTGCGCGATAGTGTCTCACGCCTTCGAGGAACTATAGAGGTTGAGTCTACACCGGGACATGGTACCGCCTTTACTATGAAGTTCCCGACCAGTCTAGCAATTCAGAGCGCGATGATGGTGCGTGTGAACGATCAGCAATTCGCTATTCCGATTGCCGTGGTCGAATCGATTGGACGCCTTGACACCTTTAAGCGTACTACCGTTGCGGGTCAGCCCGCGGTTGTCGTGCGCAATGATCTCTATCCTTTAAGTGTTCTGGCGCAATACCTTAGCCTCCCATTAAGTCAGATCGACGATAAATCGCATGTGCTGCTTGTCAACGCTGGTGGCAACCGTGTGGCTCTGGTTATAGACGAAGTAAAAGGGAAACTTGATATCGTCATGAAAAACCTTGGCCCACATCTGCGGCATGTACATGGTGTTGCGGGTGGTACAGTTCTTGGTAATGGACAGGTCGTGCTCATTCTTGAATTGACCGAACTGCTTTCGGCGCGTACACGCTTGATAGCAAACTTGATTGGCAATGGCTCTGCAATGCCTCAAGTGGAGGCAGCGTCGGCACCACAGGCATATCAGATTCCGCAAACGCCACCACTCGCGAATAAAACGCGTATTGAGGGATCGCCAGCGCAACAAACAGGAGCCTTTGCAAAACTGCCTACGAGTACTGCTAAGACCGAACGCGGCAAGCATGTGCTCGTGGTTGATGATAGTCCAAGTGTGCGCCGTGTTGTCGGCAACATGCTTAAGCAGCACGGTTGGGAAGTTCAAATGGCACGAGATGGTGTTGAAGCTCTGGAAATGATCACCCGTGAAACTCCCGCCGCCGTCTTGCTCGACGTTGAGATGCCACGTATGGATGGATATGAACTCATCGCTACCGTCCGCGCTCAAGAGCAATACCGCACGCTGCCTCTTGTTATGCTGACATCCAGAGCGGCGGCGAAGCATCAGCAACGTGCAATGCAGTTGGGTGCCACCGCCTATCTGGTTAAGCCCTACCAGGACGACGAACTGCTGAATATTCTCAACTCGAATGTGTATGGCACCGCAGTTCGCTAAGCAAAAGGAGTTGAGTAATGGGCGTCGAACGTGCTGTCACACGCTGGTATGTGCAACGTCAACTGCTTCTCGACGAGATTACGCTGCTGGAAACAAAAATCGCACCATCATCAACTGATGATGGTGCGATTCCTCAGCAAGCGGAGACGCTGCAAAAGTTAGCACAAGCGCAAGAAAAATTGCATCTACTTGGTTCTTGTCCTCGCCCTATGATGGGTTAGGCAGAGTAATAATATGTGTTAGAACACGATTGCCCATCGCGGTTGTTCCCACCATTTCTTTTCCTGCTTCGCGCACATCCTCTGTACGATATCCCTCATTAATGGTCTCTTCAACGGCCTTTTCAACCTCTTCGGCTTCACGTGTCAGACCAAGTGAATGTCGTAACAGCATTGCCGCAGAGAGAATAGCAGCAATAGGATTTGCTTTCCCTTGACCTGCTATATCAGGTGCGGAGCCGTGAATTGGTTCGTAGAGACCAAACAAGCCGTGTTCAGTTCGGCGCGTTCCCAGGCTAGCAGAGGGAAGCATACCCATCGAACCCGCCAACATAGATGCCTCGTCTGTCAGAATATCGCCGAACAAATTTTCTGTCACAATCACATCGAAGCTTGCGGGCCGTCGAATGAGATGCATCGCGCAGGCATCCACCAAAAGATGTTCTAAGGTGACATCTGGATACTCGCTCGCTACACGGTCCGCCACGCGCCGCCACAATACCGATGAACTGAGAATATTGGCCTTATCGACAGAGGTTACACGCTTACGACGACCGCGTGCAATATCGAATGCTACACGTACAATACGCTCAATTTCATCCTCAGTATAAATCAGTGTATCAATCGCCTCAGTCCCCTGTGCTGTCTGCCGAATCTCGCTCGGCTTGCTTGCCAGCGGCTCCAGATGCCCATAATACAGTCCACCCGTTAGCTCGCGTACCACAAGAAAATCTGTCCCCTGCAAAAATTCCGCCTTGATGCTAGAGGCATTCAATAGCGCATGAAATGGGTGAATAGGTCGCAAGTTCGCGAAAAGCTGCAATCCTTTGCGCAATCGGAGAAGTGCGCGTTCAGGCTTTACCGTCGAGGCAACCATATCCTGTGGCAAGCCACCGACCGCGCCAAATAAAATAGCGTCACTCTGCCGACACAACTCCATCGTCTCTTCAGAAATAGCGTCTCCCTCAGCCTGAATCGCCGCCACCCCGACCAGTGCTTTATGAAATATAAAACTATGCCCATACCGCTGTCCCACCGCTTGTAATACGCGTACTGCCTGCTCCGTCACCTCCGGCCCAATGCCATCCCCCGGCAAAACCGTGATCGTGTATGTACCCATTGACTACTCTCTTTCTATCTTTAGAATAGCAGCAATTTTCTGTTCTAGTTCTGGAATATTAGTTGTCGCTGTTTCCCAAACAACATCTAAATCTATACCATCATAGTGGTGAATAAGTCTATTTCTAGTACTGATCATTTGTCTCCAAGGAATTTCTGGATGACTGTTCCGAAACTCCTGTGGAATGACACTTGCTGCTTCTCCAACAATTTGTAAGTAGTAGATAACTGAGTTTTGAATGCCCTCTTCTTTGTCAAACCTACGTTTTCCTCTCTTCACATATTTGGCAATTTTTAGAATCGCATCATGAATGTGTGATAACCTATCAAACGTATCTGTCATAGAGGCACAGCATCTTTTAGAACACGTTCGCGGATACGTCCGCGCAGTCCTTTTTCAGTGACAACATCAACCTCTCTCCCTAGAAGAGACTGGAGATCAATTAAGAGGCTCTCTAGGTCAAAAAGTGTGCGTCCAGGCTCGATATCTACCAGTAAATCAATATCGCTTTTTATATCTGCTTCACCACGCACAACGGAACCAAACACCCGTATGTTATATGCTCCATATCTCATAGCTGTTCGTAAAATGTCTTCTCTTTTTGCTCGTAAAAGAGTATTGATACCTTCCGTTGTTTCATGCTCTGTTATACTACGTTGCACACTCCTACTATGTTCAGTGTTTCTTTCCTCAAGTGCTAACTCTGCATCAATTTGAAGTTTTAAGGCAGGAAGAGCTTGCTTTACAATTTCCCATAAAGCGTCTTTGTCTAATTTCAGGTAGTAATGAGTAAAGAAAACTTGAAGATCACTCATCTGTTGCCAAGGTAGTTCAGGATGGTGATCTTTGAAGACAGATGGAATAGCATTTGTTGCGTCACTAATTACTTGAAGATAGTGAATAAGGGAGATTTGTATCTCTTCCTCATTCTCAAAACGACGACGACCATACTGGACATAACTTGCAATCTTAACAAGTGCTTCCTGAACGCGATGAAGCTGCTCAAATGGATCTCTCATCTAAAACTATCTCCTCCTTATAGTGTTGTCTAACAAATTGTATGGTATCTAACTGTGCCTGTCAAACTTCCCTAAAACACGCTATTTTGAAGCAAATTCGCCCCTTCCAACGTGTTCATAACAAAGCCATCCTCGCTGTCTACATGTGTAGCACGAATGGACGTGTCATGCTATAATACGAACGAGGCGGGACAGAAGCATACCCGCATAATTTTCTTTCCTAATCTATATAAAAAACACAGGCAAGAGGTGCTGCTAAACCTTTGCATGAGGAGTTTTTATGAGCAGCGATATTCAGAATAATGGGAAACCACCACTTCCTAATACACATCGAAAATTTGTGCCACTTGCTATGGCCTCTGGCCCCAGTGAATATACACCTGGAGATCAGGAATTGCCGGTAGAATTGACGAGCGTCGCTGAGATGCTTCAATGGGCACAAAATTGGGCACGTTCAAAATCAGTGTGGCCTCTCGGCTATGGTCTTGCGTGCTGTGCTATCGAGATGATCGCGTCAGCTTCGGCACCACAGTACGACCTCTCTCGTTTTGGTTCTGAGGTGTTCCGTTCTAGCCCACGTCAGGCCGATCTGATGATTGTAGCTGGTACTGTCTCTATCAAGATGGGGCCACGTTTGCGCTTGCTTTGGGAGCAGATGCCAGAACCAAAATGGGTCATGAGCATGGGCCAATGTGCAAACTCTGGTGGCGAGTTTTACGATAGTTACTACACTGTACAAGGTGTTGATACTATCGTGCCAGTGGATGTCTACATTCCTGGCTGTCCTCCTCGTCCAGAGTCACTCATTGAGGGTATTCTCAAACTGCGCGAAAAGATTTTGAAGCAGGGCCTCAAAGTGCGTGGCGAGAAGGAATTAGAGGTGTAGTCTATGCGTGGAATTCTTGAAGGCATGGGCTTGACATTTAGCCACATGTTTCGTCCCAAGCCCACTCGACTCTATCCATACGAGAAGCCCAAGCTACCAGCACGTAGCCGAGGCTTGATTCAGCTGATCGCGGAAGAAGGACTGCATACCGAGTTCAATCTCAAATGTGAGTCTTGTCTGCTCTGCGAAAAAGCCTGTCCTCCCCGTGCCATCACTATCGAGTACGAGCCTATGGACGAGTGGAAAGAGCGTCCCTGGTTCAAGTCGTATATTCGCGATGGTGCTGAGAAATTTACCTCTCGTAAATTACCAGTCGCAAGTGGTTCACCCAAAGCGGGCTTTTACAAGACACGCATGTCCGAGTATGCAACGCATTACCACGACAAGCATGTGGCTCCATGTGCCGCGACCCCGACAAAAGACCATCTTGAGCCAGAGATCGACTTGACAAGAGTTGACGAGTTGTTAGAAAACTGGTCACAAGAAGCGGGAAATCTGCCTGCACTACTTGATACCGTGATGGATATCTACGGTTACTTCCCTATTCAGGCGGCAAAGCGCATCGTGCAGGCACGCGGCGTAGACTTGAGCGATATCTTTGGCATCGCGACCATGAGTCCAAAGTTCAAGCCCGCACCAAGAGTGAAGGGTGTCCTCCGCGACGATCAGCCAGTGCGTGGACTCGCACCGGACAAACGCGGCGTGTGGGGAAATATTAATCATGTGAGGCAACCTAATGCCTAATGTAGAAAATTCGTATCGTGTCCTCCGTCGAGCCGAAGACTCAGATGTTCGTTCGCTCGACGCCTATCGTAGTACTGGCGGCTATACAGCACTTGAAAAAGCTATCCGCCAGCAGACACCGGAGCAGATCATTCGCCAGGTCACAGACGCGAAATTGCGTGGACGTGGCGGCGCAGGTCGTCTCACCGGCGAAAAATGGCGTATTGTTCGCGAGACAGAAGACGATCAGAAATACGTCATCTGTAACGCCTACGACGCCGATCCGCGTTCATATGCTGTACGTACCGTCCTGGCCCAAAACCCACATCAAGTTATCGAAGGTATTATCCTCGCTGCCTATGCTGTTGGCGCGTCTGAGGCATATCTATTTACTCGTAGTTTCTTCTACGAGGGTATCGAAGCAATACAGCAGGCACTGAAAGAGGCATTAGAGGCAAATCTCGTTGGTCGTGATATTCTTGGCACCGACTTTAGTTGCACTATCAACGTTCTCGGTGTCGATATCGGCTTTATGGGTGGTGAAGAAACCGTCCAGATTGCGCTTATCAAAGGGCGACGTGGTATGCCAGAACAGCGCCCACCATTCCCAACACAATATGGGTTGTGGGACAAGCCGACAGCAATTAACTCAGTCGAGACTCTTGCCAACGTCCCATTCATTGTACAAAACGGGGCCGCAGCATTTACGAGTGTTGGTACGTCCACAACGGGTGGTACAAAACTGGTGACGGTTTATGACGCTGCGCCAGATTCAGGTCCAATTGTCGTCGAAGTACCTTTTGGTACCCCCATTCGTGCTATCCTCGAACAGGCTCATGTCAGTCGTGCTGACGATGAACTGCGAGCAGTAGTTGTTGGTGGCGCGGAAGGTGGCGCATTGCCTGTATCGCTCCTGGACACACCATTCGATTTTGATCCTATCGAAGAGGTGGGTGCGATCATCGGCTCAAGCATCATCGAGCTGCTTCCTGTGAATACCTGTATGGTTAACTGGGCAATGAAACGTAGCAATTATCTCAGCGAAGAAAGCTGTGGTAAATGCGTTCCCTGTCGTCTTGGCGTCAAGCGTATTGGGGGGCTTCTCGAAGGAATTGTAAGCGATATCGGTGTCAATGGCGATCTCGCGGTACTCGACGAGTTCGCTGAATACGTGCCTAATGGCTCTCTCTGTGGCTTTGGCGTGCAAGCGACCAATCCACTCAAGACCGCCAAACGCTACTGGCCCGATCATTTTCAGCAGCATATAGAATCATTACAGTGTCCAACAGGTACTTGTCTTCCTGTGCGTTCACATCGTTTTGTAACCAAACATGTATTAACGTAAGACATGTAGGGGCGCAGCAAGTGTTGTGCGCTCTCCTGTATCTCAAATCTGTCGTACAACGGGCGTAATGAATTATGCCCCTACCAACGAGGTATAATAACTACATGGCAATATCAATCCGAGATAATTTCTCGCCAGCCACACAGGAGCCGCAAGGCCCAATGGTGCGTAACGATGTTGGACATCCCAGCTTTACGATCACCATTGATGGCAAGGTGATGCCTGCGTATCAGGGGCAGAGTATCCTGAGCGTTGCGATTGATAACGGAATTAGCGATATTCCTAATCTTTGTAATGATGAGAAGCTAGAGCCAACCTCCGCCTGTCGCATGTGCCTTGTGCATATCGAGGGTGAGGCGCGTCCTCTGCCTTCCTGTAATACACCTGCACTGCCAGGAATGACGGTTACGACGAACTCAGACGAACTGTTCCATATTCGCCGCACAAACCTGGAAATGATGCTTTCCGATCACAATGCCTATTGTCAGCCGCCGTGTCAGGTCGATTGCCCTACACACATCGACATTCCTGGCTATCTGGAACTCATCGCGAAAGGTGAAATGAAAGAGGCCGCACGTCTGGTGAAAGAAGTGCTTCCCTTCCCATTCATCCTTGGTCTGACATGCCCGGCTCCATGCCAAAAAGCCTGTCGCCGGGCACTTGTCGATGAAGAAATCGCCATCTGTCGTATGCATGGTCATGCCGCGGAAACATGTCTGCTTGATCCACCAGTGCCCTATCTCAAAGACCCTGACACGGGCAAGAAGGTTGCTGTTATTGGTGGTGGTCCTGCTGGCCTCACGAACGCTTACTATCTCGCACTTCATGGTCACTACGTCAAAGTTTTTGACATGCAACCACAGGCTGGTGGTCAGTTGCGCTACGGTATTCCTGAATATCGCTTGCAAAAGGATATGATGGACCGCGAACTTGATGGCGTCTGGCAACTGGGCGTGGACTTCCAGGCCAATGTCAAGCTTGGGCGCGATTTCACCGTTGACGATCTCTTCGCGCAAGGCTTTGATGCCGTGTTCCTTGGTATTGGTGCCTGGACCAGTAACGAGTTAAGAGTCGAAGGCGAAGATGCTGATGGTGTCGTCAATGCTATCTCGTATCTCGCTGAAAAGGTCGAGGGTAAGCCTGTACCTGTAGAAGAGGGAAAAGAAGTTATTGTTATTGGTGGTGGCTTCACCGCCTTTGACTGTACACGTACCTCCCTCCGCTTAGGCGCAAAGGTGCATACAATGTACCGTCGTGGTCGCCAAGAGATTGGTGCAACTATGGAGGAGACTGAGGATGGTGAGGCTGAGGGAACTGATTTACAGTTCTATGTCAGCCAGACAAAAATCTTGACCGAAAACGATAAGGTCACTGGCGTCGAATTCCAAAAGAACAAGCTTGGTGAGCCTGACGCTAGCGGTCGTCGTCGTCCCGTTCCAATCCCAGGCTCAGAGTTTGTCGTTCATTGTGATGCGGTTATTCCCGCTATTGGTCAGGCCGTTGACAAAAAGGTTATGACTGCGATTGCTCCTCAAGGAGTGAAGGCAACCAAATATGGAACTGTCCAGACCAACCCGCATAATCTCATGACGGATCGCGTCGGCGTCTTTGCTGGTGGCGACTGTCAGATGGGTGCCAAAACCATCATCGAAGGTGTCGCACAAGGCAAACTAGCGGCACGTGCTATGCATGGCTACCTGATGGGCGAGGACATGAAGGAAGTGGCACGCCGCTTAGAGCTAGAAGAGCGTCGTCCTGACCTCTTCGACATCGTACCTTATAAGCCTGTCGAGCCAAAAGTGAAGATGCCTATGTTGCCCTACGAGGACCGCACCCGCAACTTCAAGCTGATCGAAATGGGCTACCTGCGAGAGCAGGCCGAACGTGAGGCTGCACGTTGTCTGCAATGTGCCTGTCCCGCGGCTGGTCAATGCGACTTGCAGAAGTATAGCATCGAGCATGGACTCGCCGACAACCGCTTCCACGATGGTGAACCAACCGATTATCATGATTATGACACGGACTTGTCGCATAGCTTCATTTTGCGTGACCCCAACAAGTGTATTAACTGCACGCAGTGTGTCCGCGTCTGTCATGATGTGATTGGTCCTGACTGCTACGGCATGTTCGGTAAGGGCTTCAACACCATCGTCGAGACACCGTTTAATGTCAGCTTGCATGATACCGACTGTGTTTCGTGTGGTGCGTGTGTACAAGTCTGCCCAACGGGTTCACTCATGATGGCGGAACGCACGCTGAGTCGCTACGCTTTCGCGTTAGACCGCTGCATCTTCTGTGGCGATTGTGTTGAGGTCTGCCCTCACGGTGCGTTGGGCGAGACGCCAAACTTCGAGCTATCCTTCTTCAACCGCTATGGTGATGATGTAACGCTTGAGAAGAACGATCTCGCAAATGCTCCCAACTATCTGGTTCGCCAACGCTTACCACGTAGTAAGAAGAGCTTGCCCGTCATGAACCCATTGGTTCGTCCGCTTCCACCACGCGGCATCCGTGAGTAGTGTTCTGTAGCAAAGGCAAAGCAAGGGCGCCCGCAAGGGGAACGCCCTTATATCTGCTGAACCTTCATGTGCTTCTAAAGACTCGCTGGCCCTGTTGGAGGGAAAGGTGGAATGCCCATCTGCGCGTTCGGTTGTTGTTGTCTGATTTGACTGTCAATCGAGAGGAGTATGTCATGCACAACGTTGTTTTGCGAGACTGCACCAATTGCGGCGGTGACAAGGAGAGGATGCAAAACAATGCCAACCGCTCCAACTGCTATCTGATCTGTCCAGTCGTGTGCGCCAACCTGTACGAGTGTTCCTCCATTGATACGCTGTAGCGAAACAGTCAGGGCTTTATTAAAGCCCGTTATCGCTCTTAGTGTGTCTTCCTTGTTCAACTGAATAGTCACTTGGTCAGGGTTTCCAAATTGTTGCGCTTGATAGCCTTTTGCCTGATACTCGAATACAAGTGCCTGTCCTATTCTCGGCAATTCAAGTTGCTGTGTTTGATAGAAATGAGTCTCCATGCTCTTTCTCCTTCACGAAATTCTTCTTACTCTAATCACGGTTTGTTTGCCTCTTTCTATACGGATAAGAGAGAATGAGGTTACATACTCATCCCTTCATGAAACTGATACGTAGTATAATAAAGGTATCACTTTCATGGAAGGAACTTGTATCGCAATGCAGCGTATTTTGCGTTTTCCTGGAGGCTTTTTATGGGGCACAGCGTCCTCTGGCTATCAGTGCGAGGGTGGGAATACAAATACTCAATGGTATCGCTGGGAGCAACAAGGACATATTCTCAGTGGCGAACAATGCGATGGGGCGTCCAATTGGTGGGAAGAGGCCGAGCGTGACTTTGAATTGGCTGAGCAGATGGAGAATAACGCGCTACGCTTAAGCCTTGAATGGAGCCGTATCGAGCCGGAAGAAGGACAGTGGGATACCGCTGCGATAGAGCGATACCGTGTCATGCTTACCGATCTTCGCAAGCGCAGCATGAAACCCATAATCACGCTGCATCACTTCACAGAGCCACTCTGGTTTGCTGATCGTGGAAGTTTCGCTAACGAAGCCAACATACGCTTCTTTGTCCGATACGTCGCATATGTAGTCGAAAGGCTTCACGACCTGTGCGATTTCTGGATTACAATCAATGAACCTAATGTCTATGCTATTCAGGGCTATGAACTGGGTGTCTTCCCACCAGGAGAACGCAATGTTACGCGAACCCTTCAGGTAAGTAGGAACTTGCTACAAGCACATGTTGAAGCATTCTACGCTATCCGTCGTATTCAACCAGAGGCACAAATTGGGTATTGTCTCCATTACCGCCTCTTTGATCCTGCAAATCCTCTTTCACCATTAGATCGTAGTGTTGCCAATGTGCAGGATACACTATTTAATTGGTCCGCATTACAGGCTGCTGAGAGTGGACGCTTTCCCTTTCCTGCTAGCACAGTGCTTCCTCCCATTGCGAAGGCAGCAGGGACGAGAGATTTTCACGGTGTGAATTACTATACACGCAATATGGTGCGCTTCGACCCCAGTGCTCCATTAGAGGCTTTTGGGAGACGTTTTGTACGCGCGAACGCACTGCGCAATGATCCAGGCTTGGACGAAGACTTCGGCGAAATTTATCCAGAGGGACTGTATCGCGTGCTAAAAGCTGTGCATCAGCGCACACGAGGCAACAAACCATTGTACATCACTGAGAATGGCTTTAGCGATGCTCGTGATGATCGACGCCCACGCGCCATTCTCGAACATCTTGCAATGATGCATCGTGCCATACGCACAGGTATACCCGTTCGTGGCTATTTGCATTGGTCGCTCGTCGATAACTTCGAGTGGAACAACGGCTGGCAAGTGCGCTTCGGCTTAATCGAGATTGACCCATCCACACAAGAGCGTTTCCCACGGCGTAGCGCAAGTATGTATGGCGAGATATGCCGAGCGAACGCCATCACCGAAGATATCGTTGAACGTTATGCACCAGAAGCTCTTGAGGCCATCTTTGGAAAAACGCAGAGTCTGCCGTTGATTGTGTAAGAAAATAAAGGGAAAAAGTTATGGATATCGCTACTACCTATGGCCTCACGTATGGCCTAGCACTTGCGTCTGGTGTAAACGCCTATTTCCCTTTGCTGGCTTTCGCGATTGCCGCGCGATGGTTCCATCTGTATAAGGTAAATCCCAGTTTCTCTTTTATCACGCAAACGTGGTTCATGGTCGCGCTCGCCATTCTTGCGGTAGCAGACCTTTTGGCGGATAAGATTCCTGGTATCGATCATATTTGGGACGCAATTCACACTTTTATCCGTCCAGTAGCTGGCGCGTTTGTAGCAGCCGCGAGTGATAACCGTATTCATGTTCTTCCTAACACCACATACATGGGAACCCATATCATGACAATGGGAATCAATCTCTCACTCACGCTTATCGTTGTCATGCTGATTGGCGGTGTACTGGCACTCATGACACACGTGACGAAAGCTTCGACACGCATCGCCTCTACCGCAACCACCGCAGGGTTGCTCAACATCGTCTTAAGTATCGTTGAAGATATTGGCGTCGTCCTCGCGACACTGCTTTCACTCTTTGCCCCCATCGTCATGTTCGTGGTGGTTATACTCTTTGTCCTCATCTTCCTTCTACTGGCACGCCGTATTCTTCGTCTATTTAGCCGCCGAAGAAGACGAAACCTTGAATATGTGTAACCTTTACAAACTCATATTCAATGTACACACATAGGGTACGCTTTGCTTATCCTCTCGATATGCGGGCGTTCCTAACAGCGCAGGCGGCAAATGTCGCTGTTGCTCAATTGTTTCTTGCAAAAGTTGTGACGGCCCTAACCGACTTAGTTCAATCAGAGACGCGCGTAGAATAGCCTGTGCATTTGCCTGAGCGCGATCACTCATAAAACGCGCCCACGCTTCGCCTAGCCAGAGTCCAGCACGGACACGCTCAGAACGTGCTCCTTGTTGCTCTACCACGGAACTTCCTATAGACGAACCCCAAGGTCGCCAAATACGCCATGCACGCTTAAAATGCACCATGCTTGCCCCTGCATGGTTCTCAACGAGTTTATAAGCACCAGAAGCGATCTCAAGCCAGCCCCACGCTTGTGCTTCCTCAAGCGATTGCGTCGTAAAAGGTGTATCGCTACCTTCATGAATAAGCGCGTCATAGCCAACGATAGGAAGGTCGCCACTAAGCCGCTTGAGAGCATTCCGAATACGCAAGAGTAACTCTTGTGCGGCGTAGATGTCTCCCGTGAGGCACTGACGAAACGCTTCTTGAGCCAGCAACTCTGCCTTCCTATAGGTCGCCTCTTGTGGTGTATTCATCGGTAGTGCTCCCTTCTTACTAAAATGCTTCTTCTTGTATCATAGCAAATCATATTGCTATATACGCAAGCAGTCACACTATACGATCTATCCATTTTGGCTATTTGTTGCCTACTTTGTTCCCCTGTGTTACACTTGCGCTAATAGACATAACACTACATTGAAGCCTTCAGTAGACAAGGAGTTTTTTATGCGCCCAGCATTACCATGGTCGCGTCCCCTCTTCTTTGGTGGAGCAGGTGTCATGCTATTCATGACGTTTTTTTTGTTATTTCATCTTGGCGGAGTAACATGGGAGTTCACCCAGCTAACTGGTGCAATTCTAGGTGGAGCACTCA
>CAXTWV010000076.1:16108-17307 GCA_964248005.1 uncultured Ktedonobacteraceae bacterium
TTTATTGCTATGGGATCATTGCTGTCGATTGGCTGGTATCTCTTGCTCGGTGCGCTTGCGTTTGCCTCAGCCGAAAATATCCTTGCCAAGTTCTTAGGACTTTACTATCCAACGACGGACATCGCGCTGCTAAGTTGTATCGTTCTCTTACTGCTTAGAGGACAAGGACGCCTCTATCAGACAACTGCTCGCAGAATCAGCTTGATCGTCTTTGGCATCGGACTCTGCTTCTTCGCGACCTCTGACTTTATTTTCAACGTGCAGCAGGCATCGAATGCGTATGTCGAAGGAACATGGGTTGATCTTGGCTGGCCCTTTGGATTGATGATTATTGGTGTCGCTGCCTATCTGCGACGCTTCTTGCCTCTGACTTCCTCGGACATGATTGAACAACGCCTTCGTAGGCGTAGTGAGCTTGCAACGTTTGGGCCTGCACAATTGATTACCTATATTCTGCTTGGTATTCTCCTTGTCGTATTGCTTCTCAATGTACTTTCTACAGATAAGCTACAACTGTCTATTCGTCCTGTGTTATTGCTAGCAACAATAGCGGTTGTTGGATTAGTCGTCGCACGACAAATTTTGACTCTATTAGACAACGAGCGACTTGCTCGTCGTCAAGCCAACGCGCTAGAACGTCTTGAGCAAGCGAACGCGAAAATTGAAGAACAAGCGCATCTGGCCTCACAACGTAATGATGCCTTAGCTATGGGGGTGTTACATCTCAAAGATGTGCAAGCGCGTCTTGCTAATGGCAATCTCCATGCCCGTGCAAACCTCACTGGTGGCGAACTTCTACCCCTTGCCGCAAGCCTCAACCTGATGGCGGAGCGTTTGGCGCGTATGGAACAGTCCGAAGTATATGCGAAAGGCTTGTCTGATGCGTTAGTGGCATTAAGTGCTGCGATTGACCAATACAAGCGTGGAAAACCGTTTGTGCTACCGCCTATCTGTAGAAACTTTCCAGAAATACAGCGACTGCTCCTCTCGCTCGAACTCCAAGACCGTGTACGCGTATCTCACGTCCCAACGACACCCACTCCAGCAGATGGACAGCAAAGTATAGCTTCACGCTCTGTCGCACAATCGCCTTCTGTGGAGTCAAGAATACAACGATAACGTCTATAGAAAGAGATACAACAGCGTGATTCAAGAGTCGGGGGGGGGGGGGGGGGGGGGGGGGGGGGGGGGGGGGGGGG
>CAXTWV010000077.1:0-17037 GCA_964248005.1 uncultured Ktedonobacteraceae bacterium
GTTCTAACTGTGATGATGCGAACGCAAGTACATTGTGCTCCTTTTCATCTCCCACCGCAGTCAGAGTACGCCAACGACCACCAACAAAAGACGAATGTGACACAGTACCAACAAGTATGTTTGGCTGATGAAGTGGTTCTTGATGCACAAAAATATCGTCTGGGCGACACAAAAGGCTGGCATGTTCTTTCAATTGCTCGCGCACGCTTTCTCGCACAACGCCAACGATTTCTTGCTGTACCGTACTATTCAAGCGCAATGCAACATGTTCAGGATGTGAAACAACAGTGCCCGCAAACATGTTCGCAGGACCCATGAAGGATGCAACAAATGCGTTTGCGGGACGAAGATACAACTCTATTGGCGTGTCCACTTGTTGTACAAGCCCATCACGTAACACCATGATACGATCTGACATGTTCATCGCTTCGTTCTGGTCATGCGTCACGTTAATCGTTGTAATTTTCAACCGCTTGAACAAACGCACAAGTTCGGCACTCATCACTTCTCGTAAAGCTGTATCCAGGCTAGAAAGCGGCTCGTCAAGCAGAATAATACGAGGCTCCGTTGATAGAGCGCGTGCCACAGCTACACGTTGCTGCTGTCCACCCGATAACTGATAGGGATAGCGATTCTCAAAGCCTGAGAGATTGACGAGTTCGAGGAGTTCGTGTATGCGTGTCGTAATGGTACGTGCAGGCGTGCGACGTAAGCGCATTCCAAAGGCAATATTCTTCGCTACCGTCATGTGAGGCCACAATGCATAATCTTGAAACACCATACCCAAGTCTCGCTCTTCAACGGGCATTTCGTGTTTCCCATCATAGAGAACGCGGTCCCCGATACGTATAAGCCCACCATCGGGCCTCACCAGACCGGCAATCATACGCAGAATAGTCGTTTTGCCACAGCCAGATGGTCCTAACAACGAAAGGATCTCACCCTCCTTCATAGCTAGATTAACGTTGGAAACAACAGTACGATTACCATAAATTTTATTGAGTTGCTGAATCTGTAGAAGCATACCCACCACCCTTCTGTTTTCTTAATCGTAGCAGGCGTGTAATCACCCAGGGAATGCTACGCAGGACAAGCAATGCAGTGAGAACAAGCCCTATATTGAGCATAGATAACGCCATGCCCGGCCCTAACTTAAAATCGTTAAAGAGTCCGATAATGCGTACAGGCAATGTCGGTTGTCCTGGTGGATAGAGCAATTCAGAAGCGGCTAACTCAAACATGGTCCCAGTGAAGACAAGTAACCAAACCGACAAAAGATTCGCTTGTAGCAGAGGACCGACAATGCGTGTTAGTAACTGAAAGAGGCTTGCGCCTTGTACACGAGCTGTATCAAGCATGTTTTGTCCAACCTGATCGAGTGCGCCAATGCCCAACCGCGTCGCATAAGGCAGACTTCCACCAATGTAAGCCGCCAGGAGTATCCATACAGTACCATAGAACGGAATGCCAAAGTCACCACCAATACCAATATATTGCAGATAGGATGCATTCCAAGCAAAAATGTAGCCACATGCTAAAATGATGCCGGGTACAGCAATCGTCACCAAAGTAAACAAACTGAGCAATCGTCTCCCCGGTAGTTGTGTACGTCGAATAACAAAAGCGATAGGCAACCCAACAATTGCCGTTATTGTCGCGGTACCGAGAGCCAACCAGAGAGTACGAAACAATGCATCCAAATCATCCGAACCTTGCGACAATACTGCTGTATAGTTATCTAGCGTCCAGTTACTCGATACTAGCCCTTGACCAAAAGCATGCAGCAGCGATAGTACGATACACATGCCAATGGGAATGACAAGAGCAAATAGGAAGATAACAATACATACTATCGTTATAGGCCATCTCCATACGCCAAGTTCTACGGAACGCGCTGGTCGGCTACGCCCACTAATGACCTGGAATGAACGTGTACGAAGAATGCCTGCCTGTATAAGAAGCGCAAGCGAGATAGCGATAAATAAGAGTAACGAGAGTGCCGCCGCTAGCGAAAAGTTTACAGGTGATGTATTGATAGCAGAATAAATCTGATAGGTCACAAGCGTCACACTCGAACTTTGTGCGATAGTCGCGGCTGTCCCAAAATCAGAAAGAGCCTCGGCAAAGGCGATGAGTCCCGCCGCTAGAATCGCAGGAAGCAACAATGGCGCATTGATGCTGACCCACGCTCGCCAAGGATGAGCACCCGATAGGCGTGCCGCGTCCTCAAATTCAGAGCCAAGCCACCGTAAAGCAGCACTTACCGAGAGATAGACGTAAGGAAACGTCTTCAGGCTGAGAATGAAGATAACGCCCACAGGTGAGAAAAACCACGCAATGAAGCCATCTGAAAAATGAAAATACTGATCAGGAATACCACCGCGAATGAATACGAGCGACCATGCTTCACCAACTAGAAATGATGGCGTGAAAAATACAATCCACACCAAAGTATCCATTGCCCCTCGCAATGGAATATCAGTACGTTTCGCCAAAATTGCTAACGCTGTTCCCAGGATAGATGCGAGAATCGCTGTGATTGCCCCTTGCCACAAGGAGTTTCCTAGAGCAATGTAATTTTCTTTGTTCTTTGTGATTTCTTGCAATGCAGCAAAGCTTGGAACCAAATCTGGATTCGCTGTGTATAGATTCGGGAAGATGCTTTGCAGAATAATTGCTGCCAACGGATAGAGCACAAAGAGTAAGAGTAATACGGCTGGAATAAGTATCACTAATACTTGTCCAACACGTCGTACCCAGGAAGGGAAGGGAAATGGCGAAGAGGGTAGTGCGACATGCGTCACACTACCCTGCTCCTCAACCGAGGTTATTGAATGATGTTGCTGTGGAACCATTGCTTCAGTTCTGCCTCAACTCCTGCCCACTTAGGCACATCTAACGTAATAAGTGTGATGCCATCCACTTTACGCGATACGACGGGAGTCACGCCCTGCACAGCTGGGATGAAGTATGTATCACCATCGGTAGGATCATGGTGCGTCATAACTGACTGTCCTCCAGTTGGAGAAAGAACCCAGTTCACAAACTGCTGGGCGCACGCTTGATGTTTGCCCTTTGCAGCGATACCAATAACGGCAGGTAGCCCAACTACACCGGATGTTGGATAAATGATGCCAAGAGGTTGACCAGCCTTGATCGCAGCATAAATAGCTGAGTCCTGTACAATGCCGAACTCACGAGAACCGCTCTCAACACTGTTGAGTGTAGGATCGTTCGTTTGGAAATTCTTAAGGCCATTTGCTTTTAACTGTGTGAAGTACTGTTTCCCTTGATCTTCTCCACCCATCAATTGTGCAATGCCTGCAACGAGCGGATATGTAGGACCAGAGTAAGCGGGATCATTCATTGTAACAAGGTTCTTGTACGCAGGTTTCAACAAGTCGTTCCAGTCAGTGGGAAGTCCTGCGGCAGGCACGTGCTTTGTATTGTAAGCGATGGCCCCTACAGTGGTAATACTGGTAGGATAATAACTGTTGTCACTCGCTATATACTTCTTCGCGGTATCAGTTAAACCTGATGCTCCAGAAGCTTGCCACTTTAATAACATATTCTGGTCAGCAAGTGTTTGCATTGTTACATTGCCATCAAACCATGTAACATCCCATTGTGGGTTGCTTCCCTCAGCAGATATTTTTGCCAGCAAGTTACCCGTGCTATCATCAACCAATTTGGTTGTAATACCTGTCTGCTTCTGAAATGCCTTAGCAGCATCAGAGTCATAGCCTTGTGCCGAATACAGTGTGAGTCCAGTTGTTTTATTGCATGTCGTTGTTGCCGTACCCGAAGCAGTTGTTGTCGAGGTTGAGGTTGTACCACCGCATGCTGAAAGCAAAATAACAAGGCACGAAAACGCAAAAAATATGTTGACACGTGACATATTCCAATGTTGGAAGAACCTGAGCGAGGTAGACATACGAGTATGTATCTCCTTGAATAGGGTAGCAGGACACAGTGAGATAAAGCAGATGATTCCCACTTCCCTAAACATAAGCGATACATGTTAATTTAGGATTATAGTTATGTTAATATCCTGTTAATCGTATTTTTAATCCCAAATTAATTTTATTATATATATATAACACTGATTTACAACCATGACAACGCTGAAGACACCAAATTTCATAGTCGTAGGACCCATATGTACAGTGTCCAAGGCTATAAGCCTTGGACACTGTACATATGGGTCCTACGACTATGAGATGGCGATTTACATTACCATACGTGTCGCCTCAATAACGCCACGTTTACTCTTCTTGCCCTCTACGACAAGCACCATACCCTCTTGCACATTCCGTACTGCATTCAAAGAAACACGCGCACCTTCTCGGTTGAGAATAGTTGTATCACTGTTTACCACAACAGCTACAGGTTTTGTTTCGCCTGTGGCTTGTTTAATCGAGCCTCCCGCGATAATATAGGTACCTTTCTTCTCTGGATTCGGTGCTTTCCCAACCACTGTTACCTTGCGCCCATTGGTAAGTAAAGAACTTACAAGTCCTGGTAGTTCCTTGCGAATATCCTCTTCACGTTTCTTGCTATCTTCTTGCTCTGCATCTGGCTGTTCAACAGGGCGTACTTCCTCAGCTTCCGTTTGCTGTTGCTGCTCTGTTTGAGGATGCTCATCATCCTTGTGATGGTGGTGATGCGTCTTTACATGCGACTTCTTGTGACTCTCAGATTCATTTGCATGATCGTTAGGACGGTTTTGAGCTGTCTCATCACGGCTGTTTGAATTTTCAAACAAGGCATCATTATAGGCATTGGGAATAGCGACCTCTAGGGCATGTGGCAACGCATCGAAACGGTAGGTAATCATAATGTGTTCCGACGTTGTAGCCTGTTGTATTGCATCATAGTCTGCTTTTTCCAGATAATCCTTGAGCCGCACCGCACTTCCATCTAATTGCATAGGAACAGATGCGGGAACTGTGATGGAGAGATGCGCCCCGTGAAAGTATTCAGCACTGAGGTTATCTGGCTTGCGACGCAAAAGAAGCGATGAAATTTGCTGCATGGTCGAGAGCGGATCGCCGGCTGTAATCACACAGACATCCAACACCCCGTCATCAATATAAGCATCCGGTGTCATCTCCGCGATATCTCCATAGCGTCTCGTATTGCCTATGACAACTTGTGCGGCTTCTCCCTTCCAAAGCGGCTCCGTATCGTGAGTATCACTTCCGGTACGTATCTCGATAGGAAACGAGCGATGTGAAGGAAGTTCTTTTGCCGCCGAAAGTCCAACAGCCAGAGGTCCAATACGATATTTGAGAGGTTTAGACACATTGCCCATAATGGCAGCATCTATACCTAAGCCCGCCATAAGTAGAAAGTGATGCTTGCATTTGCTACTTCCCTTAGAGACCTTGATTTTCTTTTTTGTCGTCTTTTGCTCTTCTGTAGATGTTTGTTCTTGCCCATTTCCATTTGAAAATACAATATTTTCGATAGCGACTTGTCCAATATCCACTTTGTGTGCTTCACTATTAACAAGCGAGAGGGCAGCCTTCACCGGATCGATAGGAATACCAACTTCACCAGCCCAGACATTCGCTGTCCCTCCTGGAATAACACCAACAATACTATGAGGGTCTTTACTCGCCAACACACCATTGACAACCTGATTCAACGTTCCATCGCCGCCATAGGCAATGACGAGGTTACGCCCCTTATCGGCGGCCTCGTTTGCCAGTTCCATCGAATGACCACCATACTCTTTGATTGCAATGTTCGTTTTCCAGCCAGCCGCCGACAACACAGCCAGCACATCTGTTATTTTCGCTATATTTTGTCCTGTTCGGGGATTGATAACCACGGATGCATTTTTTGCACGCATTTAGCGCATACTCCTTCGTGTAGGGATGGGTTACACATTTGTTACATTAAGCACGGAGGAGTACGCAGTTGAGTTTCAGACTAGGACTTACCGATTGAGCGCGGCGATAGCCTGTAGGATACCACCAACTGCGGCCCATATACCGATAAGGAAAGGCCATGCTCCACCATGTCGTTTTCGCGCAACAACACTACTCACGGTGTCATACCAGCGTGTAGAACGTTTTCCGGCCATCCGCCACGCGATAAGCGGTGAGAAGATCAGCAAAATTACTTCGGTCACAAGAGGCCAGTAGTTGCCTTGTTTCACACCATTCCATGTGCTCGGAATAGCGACAAGACCACCAACAAAAAGTAGCGCATTCGCAATAAGCTGTACAACACGAGTCCAGCGCCAACCACGACGTACTCCCTCTCCAAAAACAGCAAGGAGCGCAGCAATGGGAAGTGTAACCACTGTCGAGAGCAATGTTCCGACGATTGGACCAAATTGTTTGAACAGAATGGGACGGTTTAGCAGCGTAGAGACGGTTGGCATCACAAGAATTTGTGTAGCCAGCCCCCAATCAAACGCAACCGCCATGCCAACACCTTGTGGCCCTGGTTGTATGTCAGCAACGACCTCATCGGTCTTCGTCTTTATGCCGTCAATGGTTTCTTTCATGAAAAATTTCTCCGTTCGTTTTTATTAGGATAAGAGAAGGGACCGAACAACTCTTTTGTATTGTTCGGCCCCTTCTCTTATCTCATTGTTATCGCTAACACACGATTACTGCTTTGCTGAGAGCGCGTCGTCTACTTTGCCTTGCACAAGAGCCTTGACCGCTTCCACGATATGATGCGCACTGATACCAGACGCCTCAAGCAATTCGGCAGGTGTACCAGAGGTTGGCATTGACTGTACCGCAAGTTTGGTTACTTGAGGAAGTTGACCATCGCGTTGTGCGAAAGCCGAGAGTACGGCATCACCGATACCACCTTCAGGCCAATGATCTTCGACGGTGATAAACTTATTCTTGGCTTCTTCTGCCGCCGCGAACAGCGTCTCTTCGTCGATAGGCTTGACCGAATAAGCATCTATAACACGAATGAGGATATTGTCTTCCTTCAACTGGTCATACGCCTTGAGTGCCTCATGCAGGGTGATACCAGCCCCGACGACCGTGAGTTGATCGTTTTCTGACTGCCGAACAACCTTGCTACCGCCGACCGTGAACTTTTCGTCAGGACCATAGAGCGTAGGCAATTTTTCACGCGTGGTACGCATGTAGACGATACCGTCATGATCCGCCATTTCAGCAACAAGTTGCGCGGTCTGGTTAGGATCGCTTGGGTACAAAACAGTACTTCCAAAGATGGATTGCATCATCGACAGGTCTTCGAGTGCCATCTGCGAGGGGCCATCTTCGCCAATCGAGACACCAGCATGTGAACCAACCAGACGAATATTAGCACGCGAGATGGCAGCCATACGAATGAAGTCATATGCACGTGAGAAGAAAGCTGCGAAGGTTGAAGCAAATGGAATCTTGTGACGCACACTCATACCAACCGCCGAAGCGACTAACTGCTGCTCAGAGATATACTGCTCAAAGTAGCGATCTGGATACGCCTTCGCGAATTCCTCTGCGTAGGTCGAGTTGCTTACTTCGCCATCCAGTCCAACCACATCAGGATTTGCGTCGCCAAGTGCCTTGAGTGCATCGCCATACGCTCTACGTGTGGCAACTCCATTATCCTGTCCGTATTTTGGTAGTTCAACAGCTTTTTTCGCTGCCTCTGACGCAGGTTGTCCAGCTGCAGGTTTCTGCACGGGGAAGGTCATGCTACGCGCTTGCGCATTCAACTCCTGCAATGCCTGCGCTTCCTTGTCTTTTGGTACAGGTTTACCATGCCAGCCTTCTTTATTTTCGAGGAAGGAAACGCCTTTGCCCTTCAGAGTCTTCGCGACAATACAGGTGGGTGAGCCATTGCCCTGAATCGCCTGTGCATATGCCTTGTCAATTTCATCGTAGTTGTGCCCATCAATAATGATGGCATTCCAACCAAAGGCACGAGCACGTGCCGCGTATGCTTCCGTATTCCAGCCGAGATCAGTCTCACCGCGCTGCCCAAGACGATTCACGTCAATGATCGCAATCATGTTATCGAGCTTGTAGTGCGATGCCTTGTCGAAACCCTCCCAAATGGAGCCTTCCGCCATTTCACTATCACCACACAAGACCCAGATGTGATAGGGCAACTTGTCAAGATACTTTCCAGCAAGCGCGACACCTACGCCAATCGGTAAGCCCTGTCCAAGCGAACCAGTCGCGACATCGACCCACGGAAGAATTGGCGTCGGGTGTCCCTCAAGTCGGCTACCGAACTTGCGCAGAGTCAAGAGTTCTTCGTCTTCAATCGCACCTGCCGCTTTGTACATTGAGTACAGAAGAGGTGACGCATGACCTTTAGAAAAGATGAGGTGATCGTTGTTTGGGTTTTTGGGATCCGAGAAGTCATACTTGAGATAACTGTTCATTAGGACAGCCATTAGGTCTGCCGCCGACATCGACGATGTAGGATGACCTGAACCTGCCGCCGTTGTAGAACGAATGCTATCTACACGCAACTGTTGCGCAAGATTCGTCCATTGTTGTACCTGTGATTCTGTTTGTGTTGTTGTCATTACAATACACTCCTATCTGAAAAGAGCTTTTTTGTATTCTCATTCGAGTTCTATACCATTGTAAAACGTGGGGTTACGGAATGGCAAGCTGATGAGTGCTTCTTCTCTCACTAGCATCACGGTTCTATACAAGCTCTTTTACTGTTCCATAAGTACCGAGAAAGCATCGCTCTATAGTATCACGCATAAAAGAGTAAAAACGCTTCTTCTCTCTCGTTCTTGAGTAGAACCGTTGTCTTATTGGCCATGTTCTCTTGAGCCAGTTCGTGCATTGCGACAACGCTCGGAGCAGTAGCGCACTTCGTCCCAGTTGCGTTCCCAGCGTTTGCGCCACTCAAATGGTTTCCCACAGGTCGCACATATCTTTGTAGGCAGTTCGCCTTTTTTTCTATGCACAGTAGGTTTTTTCGTATTTTTCACACTTACTCCGTACCCATTTTCTCAAGCTGACACATCATGATATGATAGAAAGGGTAATTCTACACGCACTCTTTCTGACGCCATGCTAGCAACAAAAAGGTACAACGAGACTCATGGAACAGCGTTATACACAAGGTATACGGATTGTGCTCATTACAGCTTCACTCTTATTATGTGTTGCTCTTTTAACTGGACTTGTATGGGGATGGGTTACGGCCTTAGCATTCATCATCGGTGGATCGTTTTTCGCTCTATCTTGTTTTCTTTCATATCACTTTCGTATCGCTTTTTCCTTCAATAACATTTCCGACACGACTATAAGCAGTAGAGTTGCCTTTCTCACAAACAGTATCCCCAGACGCGAAAATCCTCCGCGTCCAGGTTCGGAAGTAGAGGCTTTCAAGCCTTTCACCTTTCGGCAAGACAAAGAGAAAGAGCTAGAGGATGTGCGAGTACGAGCCTTATTGCGGCAAGTCTTTCCTGACGAAGAGGTTTAGTAGGGACCGATGTATCGCGTCCTTTTGGCAGAGTGCTACCCGAACAAGGACGTGATACATCGGTCCCTACAGGATGTTCAATCTCATCAAAGTAGCGCGGCAGTCGGTGTTCTCATTGAGTCTGCATCGTCAAATGCAGAGAATTCAGGTGATACATTGCTTTGGGGGAGCTGGACAAAAAACGCGGTTCCTTCGCCCTCTTTTCCACTACTTTCTGCCCATATTCGTCCACCCATCGCCTCTACCATCTGTTTGCTGATGTAAAGGCCCAAGCCTGTGCCACGAATTGAGCCTGAATGATGACGTGCGAGACGGACAAACTTTCCAAAGAGCAGAGGCATCTCTGTTGCGGTGATTCCTGGTCCTTCGTCCTTGACACATATCACGGCCTCACTTGCTTTTGTCTGAATGCTAACGGTAATCGTTGTATGAGCAGGTGCATACTTCAAGGCATTCGAGAGCAAATTACGTATAACCTGACGTAAGGATTGATCGTTCGCTTGCGCATAGAACTGTTTATCAGCATGAACAACAAGTGTATGCTGCTGTGCCATAATAGGATCGAGATGTTCTATCTCTTCCTGAAGCAATGGGACAAGCGCAATATTCTCCCGTCGAGTTGGTGTCTCGATGGTTTTCGATTGTGAAGCCGCTAAGATCGTTGAAAGGAGTTGGAGGAGTTCATCACATCCGTGGGTTGCTTTTTTGATGAAAAGTGACCTCATCTCTGGCTCAAGCGCATCTCCAAAATCGTTCATGAGTTCCAGATAGCCAGACACTTCGGCAAGCGGGGTCCGTAGCTCATGACTCATATGAATGATAAGCTGGTCTTTCATCTCATTTAATTGACGCTGCTGCTCATATGCCTCTTCGCGTTCGTGCGCGGTACGCTCCTGT
Organism: uncultured Ktedonobacteraceae bacterium; assembly: GCA_964248005.1. Taxonomy (GTDB): domain Bacteria; phylum Chloroflexota; class Ktedonobacteria; order Ktedonobacterales; family Ktedonobacteraceae; genus JBBQVS01. Next base: position 10,339 of record CAXTWV010000077.1, read on the forward strand.
TGATGCATCGTAATTTGAAACTGGCGTGCTGTCTCTACAGGTAAGGCAGAAAGTTGCAGCAATTGTACAAGAGCCTCAAGGTCAGGTCCACCATAACGTTGCTCATCGCCACGTTCACTTATAACAATCACACCAATCACCACGCCCTGTGGTGAACGAAGCGGGGCGAATAGTGGCCCTGAACGCTCCTCTCGCTGTACCGCAAACGGGACATAACGAGTTACGCGGTCAGGAAGCACGTCTTCGTGTAACTGGACAACTTCGCTCCAAAAGAGAGGTCGCCTGATTGTCCTGAGTTGTCGGACGAGGGCAGTGTCTCCAGCAATCTGCTTGCCTTCCTGTGTAGATGTTGAAAGGCAGTCGGTAATTTGCGCTAGTATAAGTGTCCGCACACGCTCCGTTCGCTCGGCCTCGTGGGTTGGAGCGGCAAGCAGTACATATGTATTTGTCTCTTCGTCTAAGACGAAAATACATGCTCCTGGCGCGTTCAGCGTGGTCATAGCATCAATAACCAAAAGATGGGCGACCTGTTGCAAGTCAAACGACTGTTCCGCCTGATTTTGCTGTACCTGCTTGAGTACACGTTTGTAGTATTGTGCTTCCGGGAAAAAGACACGTTCTGTTAGTAGCTTACAGCTCCACCAGATACATGGTGCGCCAATCACGCCCGCAAGCAGGAGGCCAGCAAGGGATAACGAGATAGTGTCCGATACCAGCACACTTCCGATAGCGAAAAGGACAAAGGTCAAAAGGGCCAATCCAACCATGCTCACAACGGTAGTGACAACTCGTTTTACATAAGAATCAAAGACAAGCAAGTTGTAACGTAACACTGCGTATCCCATCGTGAGAGGGAAAAGCACAAGAAAGATCATGCTGAGACTGCCATCAACCACCAGACGAGCATGAAGCAACGTTGGGATGACAGTTAATCCAAGGATAGGTACGAACGATAGAAGCGTTCCCAGAAAAAAGAAGCGCGACTGCTGTTGCTCACGAATGGTGGTCGAGCGACGCGACGAAAAGATCACAATCAGGACTATTGCAACTCCAACAAGTATATAGTAGGAAAGTCCGACAAGACTCCACCAATTGGGAACGTGAATATGAAATATGTACACGCATACAGATCGAAACGATGTGAAGCTAGCAAGCAAGGTAAGCACAATGAGGGAAGTACGTAGAAGCGTGCGTGACTTGCCGATAAGCACACCATATACAGGATAGGGAAAATTCAGCAGGAGGAAGAATAAAACGAGAACAGCAAATGTCGTACTGACCCCGCCAATAGCGCTGTAAATGCCATCTTCTACGGATGAAATAGAGAGGTTTCCAAACGCGATCATCATCAAGCTCGTGAATGTAAAAAGCAGAGTAGTGATGGTATGTTGCTTTCCATATGCGTAGAGCCAGCAAAGTGAGCCAATACAATAAAAGAGCAGCGAGATCAATGCGTAGGAAACGTACAGTATCCAGAACGTCGGGGAGACATGAACTACCTTACTAGTAGAGATGTGTAAGCCTTCACTCGCATGTAAAAGCAGAAATAGCAGGCCAACAATAAAAATACTGAGTATCCGTTGTACACGTGTCGTCTTGATAGGTTTGGTAAACATCGTGAATAGTCCTCCTCGCCCCGTTCTCCCTCACTATGTTGTGTAGGCATAATATATACACTGAACCGCTATATTACAGGCGTTCCATGTTCAGTATAGCAACTGGAAACAAATAGCAAGTGATGAGAAATACGATATATAACACTAATATGTCGTTATAAGGTTGAGGAGTATGCGCAGTTCGGCAGGCATGGCCTCTCCACGTATCTGTTCTATACGTGGAATGAGCAAAAGTGCTCTTTCTCGAAGATGCTCGGCTGCTCCAAGTGTTGCTTTAATTGCTTGATCATACGCCGTCATGTGTACGTGCTCCCTCTGCTCGTCTCGCTCGGCATCCCACAGACCAATAAATTGCTTCTGTGCGAGAACGATGGGAAGCGTTTTCTTTCCACGCCGGAGGTCGCTTTTTTGGATAGGCTCACCATGAGATACAAGTTCTCGCTCAAGACCGTGAACATCATTTTCGAGTTGGGCAACAATACCCATTAACTCTCCAACCTCTGCAAAGCAGTTTACAAGCTCATCGTTCGCATTGACCGTATGTACGGCTATACGACAAACAAGTCGGAAGAGCACACCCGATTTCGCGGAGACGATATGCAAGCATTCTTCAGGCAAAAAGGTTGCAAGGTCGGCTTGTTCCGCCAGAATATCTCGGTGCTGACCCCGCATCGCCATAAGCATGTCCGATGCGAGAAGCTGTTGCAGTACACGCAGTTGTTCAAATGAGAGATAGCGAGGACAAAGGCTATCAAGGATCAGAGGCACAAGTGTATAGAGAAACGTTGCGGTATTGAGGAAACGTCCATCACCAAGCAATGTCCGTTGTTCAGAGGTGTCGTCATCCTCGATCTCATCAAAAGAATCGAGAGCACTATGAAGAAACTCGCAGGCAAGCCCAATACGACTTGCAAGCCGATTGTCAGCCGTGGATAGGCAGTAACGTGCGATAGTATATGGAAGTAGTGCCCAAAATCCCTGTGGAATACGAGAAGAAATAGCAGATGAGGAGAGTAGTTTGCCGGGTGCCGAGAGGAGACAAGTCATGTCAGTACGAAGAGGCTCTGAAGAATGAATACCCAGTTCTCCGAACAAAACCTGCAATTCGTTACGCAGTATCTTTTGATCGGTAACAAAGGCTTCGTGCATGACTTGACTCCTACTAGGTAGAAAATACGCCATCCACTCACTGTATGGTTAATGGATGGCGATATTCATGTCAGGCTAGAACCAGATGCCACCCAATTGTGCGGATTTTTGCCCCTTTTCGACAATACGAGCCGAAGCAAGAACACTCTGTGTGTCAAGGCCACGAACTGAGGCTACATGCTGAGGATGCTGCACAAGTTCCACAGCTACCTGTGGCGAGAGCAACGCATCCGCAATGAGAGTTGCGACTGAAAGGGCTGACGTGATAGCGGCATCAATACCTGTGTTCATGAGAATCTCTCTTTTCATAAAAGGTACTCTCTTCACTAAAGAGTACATCAAACAACACAACTACTACCTACAAAAGAAGCATTACAGGCAAAGTCTATAATGCAGACGAAGAGAAGCTCTTCTGACAAAAGTATACCTGAGCCAATGTATGAAAGACAAGGAGTAACCATACACTTTTTTATGTATCTTTTTGAGTATATTTGAGACATACATATAATTTGTATGGCTAGATATGATGGACGTGATCTGCTTAGACGATGTTGCGTTCTCGACGCTGCTGATTAGTTGAGAAGCGTGTTATTCGCAAGGAATCAATGTTTATCGAGCGTGCCTTCCCAAAGACGACTTCTTCGGCGATGAGTCGTCCAACAGCTGGTGCTTGTTGTATGCCATGACCAGAAAACCCAACAATGTTGATCCAGTTTTCTACTCCAAGCATTCTACCAAGAATCGGATTATCGTCGGGCGTCACTTCGTAGTACCCCCACCAACAGGCATTAGCATCCAATTTCGTCTCCGCTAGCCATGGGAAACGCTCAACCCCGACGCTGATCGTTGGCTCAAACCAATCCCAATCCATACCTTCAGTAAAGCCTGCGGATTCGTCTGGATTGGAACGACCGAAAAGGATACGCTGGCCCTCGCTTCGCAGATAAAAACCGCTTGCAAGGTCGATAGTCAAAGGATAAGCATGCTGCCAGGAAGTGGGAGCCGTCATATAGACCATGCGTCTCATTGGCTGAACAGGTATAGGCATCGTAAGTCCAGCACGCTTTGCGACTTCGCTAGCCCAGGCACCAGATGCATTAATGAGGTACTGTGCTTCAAAGATGCCCTTCGGCGTCTCCACCTGCCAAACACTCCCTGTACGCTTAGCACTGACAAGGGGGGTGTTCATATGCAGCGTAGCTCCTCGCTCTTTCGCCAATCGTAGATAGGTAAATGTGACACGATGTGGGTCCACGATACCATCAACTGGTCCATAGGTGACACCAGCAACACCTGTGGTATCAAACATAATAAGTCTTTGGGCAGCCTCAACTGTGAGAGCATTTACAGGAACACCTAGATGCTCCTGTAAACTGGCACTCGCCAGATGTTCACCCCAGCGTTCAGGCGGAACAAGGAAGAGATAGCCAATTGGACGGTAGCCTGCGTCCTCTCCATACAGTTCCTCGAAATATTGGTACTCCTGAATACTCTCCCAGGAGAGACGAATATTGACCTCTTCAGTATATTGTACACGCACTCCCGCAGCACTTCGACCAGTCGATCCCATGGCAGGAGCTGCCTGTGCCTCTAACACAGTCACCGATACTCCTTGCTCACTGAGAAAGGAAGCGCAAGAAGCTCCCATAATGCCAGCCCCAATGATTAATGCATCGGTCTTGATGCTTGATGCCATGCTTGCCTACTTTTATGACATATGACAATAGTTGGTATAAAGTATAACATAATAGGCACATTGACGCGCCACGGAAAGCGAAATACAATAGAGAGAGCATCAATTCTCTTTCTTCTGGTGTGCAGGTATGATTACAGGGAGCCAAAAAGATGGATTCTCGTCCCATGTCAGAGAACGCGTTCTACCGAAACATCCTCGTGCAAAGACAGAAGGTACAACGTCAAAGAAGCACGATTGTGATGATTGCCTGTGTTACACTACAAATGCTTTGGTTATTTCTTGGAGGAATGCTTCCCCTACGCAACATTCTTTCGTTTAGTACATTTCTTTTGCTCTCTCCATTCGTCTTTGGACTACTGACCGTTATCTTTGCCCTCTTTGGCTTCCGTGACTTTCGACGCGCACACAAACCTGTTACAGACACTGATGTATCACGCCTACGGCAAGCAGAACGTGTTCGCTTATTTCAACAGGCACAAGGAAAACTTTCTGGCGCGTATACAATGTGGCGTATTACACTCGATGTAGTTGTCGCGCTGTTTTTTGCCGCGAGTGGTATTACATGTCTCCTATTGTCTATACCTGATAACGGGCTTCTCAAGTATGTCTATGCGTTCAGCCTACATGGTACTGCTCTCTATTTGCTCTATTCGGCCCTCTACACCAAACCACGACGGGCAAAGGACATCCCAGCCGAGAGTGCGCGAGAACTCAGGCGCAGACTTGCACTCGGAGAAGAGATGGAAGAGTCGGAGATTCGGGACACACACGAAACGCTGTAACGTATACAGTTTAACGTATTCGTTTGAGGGATGGCAGACAGATGGAACAAAATTTACCGCAGTGGCTACTAAAGCTTAAACAGACTCGCGCACAAGGCGAGGTAGATACATATGGAACGCTCACTATACCTGAACATCTACCCTCACTGCTCTCGAAACCACAAATCGCGGGATTTCTTGGACTGCCAAAAAGCTCGAAAGAGTCAAAAGAAGTACTCATGGAACATTTGCTTACATTGTTGGCACAGGATGAACAAGCAAAGATACGTTTTTTTGAAGAGTTCGTGCAAGAGTTAGCGGTTGGACCTGGGGAAGTGGAGGCTCTTCTTACCTGTTCAGCAACTGAACGTAAACTCTGGACGAACGATGGCAAGCTTCCCATTCTCGCATATCGCACCTTCCGTAAGGCTGGGCGTGATCTGACATATCCTGTTCATGACAGGCGCATTATTCTGCTTTTGACTCAGGCTGAGATCGAGCAGTGGCGCACACAGCATCAAGCACTTGTACAGCTACGCCGCAAACCTGGTGTAAAAAAGGCACTGGCAAGTAGAGAGAACAACACCGAAGCACGGCAAAACTTCCGCACGTGGTTGGAAGAGATGATGCAAGAATGGGAAAGAAACGGCAATCCGCAACTTGTCGCGGCGTTCCGTCTCGCGTTCTGGACACAATGGGCATCACGCTGGGCAAAAGAAAATCAGGTCAAAAGCGTAAGAGCGATCAAACATCAAATCCTCTATCAAGCGCGTCGAGATGCATGGTACAAACGTAAAGATGAAGCACTGCGCGCATTAGCAAAAACCCCTTACACAAAACTCGCGTTTTACGAACCGGAAGAGCCTGATAAATGGACACTGTGGCTCTGTGATGAACATATGGAGATGAATAGGGAAGGCTTTTACGATAACAAATGGGAATTCTACGCTCATAATGCTAAAGAGGTGAAGCATTGTCCGCAGTGTGATGTTAACATAGAAAAGAACTACTATGCACTCTACTCTCTACAGATTGCGTCAGCATTGTTTCCCGAACTTTCCTTCTCGTTCCACATGCCTTATCCACTTGGCAAAACGTTTCTTCCAGCACCCAAGAAACTTCCGCATGTAGAGCATACCGAACAGGACGGCATGTTTCGCTTCGGTCGCCCCTTGCTCGACGATGAGAAAATGTTTTACCGAGAGAAAGATGTCGAGACTCATTTCGTCCTGGCTTTGACGCTCGCCCAGGAGGTATACGCATAAGCTAGTGTCGAAGTTCATTTGATTGAGACTGGTAGGGACCGATGATGCTCTTTAACAAAATAGTACGGATACCTGTAGGGACCGATGATGCTCTTTAACAAAATAGTACGGATACCTGTAGGGACCGATGATGCTCTTTAACAAAATAGTACGGATACCTGTAGGGACCGATTTATCACGTCCTCGTCGGCAATCGAAAAGGCCAAAAGGAC
>CAXTWV010000078.1:0-17003 GCA_964248005.1 uncultured Ktedonobacteraceae bacterium
TCGGTGTCACCTGGCTGATGAACTACGACAAGCCGCAGAGCTAGCAGTCGGGGATTTCACGCGCATGAGTGGTCAATGACCGAATCTACTATTGTACGTCAGGTAGGTACGTCAAGCATCATCTGGCGGGGTCTGCTCTGTACGAGAACACGTAAGGAATTCGTGTTCCAGGAGGAACTATAAATTATTCTAGTCGATACACAAAGCCAGGACCACCAATGAAGATACCGCCATCGACATTTGTACACAGACCATTCGCGTAGGTCCATGCTTCTGTTACATGCTTTGGTTGAATACTCCGCATAAAGTAGATGGGGGTGTGACCATGCACGAGCCGTTTAGCTCCAAACATCGTGAGGAAGCGACTGAGAAATTCGTCACCACCAAGTGCGTGACTGAAGGCACCACGACGCGCAAAGTCTTCCAAAAGTTCTTCCCACGTCAACGCATCACTTCGGCTCAATATTTTCTTGAATGCGGCATTGACCTCTTCAATGGAACGTCCATGCTTGATATAGAGTGAGGCATCGGCATGAACAAGTAATGTGTCCTCAACAAGGGCCATAGGTGGTAGTGCGGCAAGCCATTCCAAATGCTGCATAGTCAGCTTTTTCAGGTCTTTTGGGTTGCCTCCATTTTGCTTCCATCGTGAAATGAAATTACTACCCAGTCCTGTCGAACGTCTGCCAAAGCGATAGGCGGCGAGCAATAGTACTTCATGATTGCCTAGAAGTGCGTGAACTGAACCACCAACGGCCTCAGCCTCGTGTTGAAGGCGCATCACAAGGTCGATAACGGCAATTCCATCTGGACCTCGATCAAAGAAGTCGCCAAGAAACCACAGCATTGCGTTGCCCCCACACCAGGAGAGATCGTGCCCTATCAATTTCGCGTTTTGTAGCAACATGGTCAGTTTTTTGAACTGACCATGAATGTCACTGAGTATGTAGATAGTACCTTGCGTTGTCTTGCCGCCCTCTCTATGTGTATTGATGCTTCCGTTAAGACACGCACATTGCTTCGCTCGTGCGTGGGTGTGATAAATCAGACTCCTACATGTCTTCGCGAGGGCTACGTGTGTGTGCCCAAAACTCTAGTAGATCACTTTTCGTGACAATGCCTTCTAGCGCGGAGTTACTCATGATTGCTACCGCAGATTGACCGCTACCAAACAAGGTGTATGCCTCTTGTGCGAGTGCGTCAGCCTCAAGGGATGGAAAGGGTGGTCCCTGTACCTCGCCAACCGTGATAGAGGTGAGCGACTCACCACTGGCAAGACGACGTAGCAATAAGTCTTCGGTCAAGCTACCTACGACATGTCCGTGTTCCATAATAGGGGTCTGACTAATACCGTAGCGTCGTAGTAGCTCAACAGCATCAGCAACGGTATCACTTGGAGTAACACTCACGACAAGCGGCATACTGCGTGAACTACTGCGTCGATAGGTGAGGACATCACGCATTGTGGGCTGGCTGGTCTCAGTTTGTACAAGCATATTATTTTCGCGCATCCAGGTATCATTAAACACTTTACTGAGATAGCCACGTCCCGTATCGGGAAGTAGGACAACGACGATATCATTTGGCGTTAGTTGACGTGCATAGGTCAATGCTGCTGCTAATGCAGTACCACCGGATCCGCCCGTAAGAATACCATCTTCACGTGCGAGGCGACGCGCCCAATAGAATGAGGTGCGATCATCGACCCGCACAAACTCATCAACGAGTGAAGGATCATAGTTGCCCGGATAACTGTCCATGCCGATACCCTCAACCTTGTATGGTTTGGGTGTATCGCCAGAATAGACAGAACCAGGGGGGTCAGCACCGATAACCTTGATTGCCGGATTCTTTTCTTTGAGGAAACGAGCAGTACCAGAGATCGTGCCTCCTGTACCAATACCTGCCACAAATGCTGTAATACGTCCAGCCGTGTCACGCCATATCTCTGGCCCTGTAGTGGCATAATGTGCCGCGGGATTCGCTGGATTGGCATACTGGTCAGGACACGTTGCCCCTGGAATTTCGTCAGCGAGTCGATACGCTACATTTTTGTAATATTCGGGTGAAGTGTGATCGACACTACTCGGACAAATCACAACCTCAGCACCATAGGCACGCAGCAAGCTACGTTTTTCTTCACTCGCCTTATCAGTCATGACAAAGATACAGTGATAGCCTTTGATCGCTGCCGCTATCGCCAAACCATGCCCTGTATTACCACTGGTCGGTTCAACAATCGTTCCACCGGGACGCAACAAGCCCTTTTGCTCACAGTAGTCAATCATGGCGGGACCAATACGATCCTTTACACTGCCACCTGGGTTGAACATCTCCATTTTCGCCAATACAAGTGGTGCAACATCGCTTGCGACACGATGAAGACGCACCAATGGCGTATTCCCTATAGCGTCTATAATGGTGTCGTAGTAGTGTATGCCATTCGTTGCGGGCGTTGTCTTCTCTTGCACTTCACTTTTCCTTATAGATAATCTTTTCTTGATGAAATATTTCCCTACGATAGTATAACATAGCACTTATGAAGGCGATTATCATCCACCGTTACCACCACCAGTATCAATAATAATATCATTCGTTGCGGTAGGAAAATGGTCTGCTTGAAAGGGTAAGTGTATTTGAACGCTTGCGACACCCTGTTGAGTACTGAGATAAGCAAGAGCAACCGTAGAGGTTTCTCCCTTAATGACCTGACGCCACTGACTTTTCTGCTCATTTGAAAAAACATAGACCCATGTACCATGCACTGCCACATTCAGATATATAAGACCATCTTTTCCCTGCACATCGACGTGTGGAGCTGCTACAAAGGGTGTTCCCTGTAACTGATACCCAGACTCAAGTGTTTGCGCTTGTTTCGCCAGAAGTTGTGTGGCGACTTTATTCATTGCTCCACGACTATAAGAAGGTATACGACCCGTTACTTGCACTTGCACTTGTACCGAATCGACTTGCGAACCAACGGTATCGCTAGAGGTCGTCGTTGTAGTATAGAGAGGTTCGCCTGCTGTCGTCTCGTCGGACGGTAGTTGATGTTGCAAATTTTGCGCGACTTGCTGTTGTAGCTTTGGCAAGAGCGTATTTTGCGCGTTGTCCAGGTCGGCCTGTGCAACAATATGCAATACTTGCGTATCGACGCCGCCTGAAAATGCGTCATTGTTTTTCGCCGAGACGCCATTTCCACAGCAGGTATTATCAAGCGTGTGCGCGGCAATATTGCCACTGACGCCTTCATTGACAGCAACCGCAATACCTATAGCCTTCCCATCTTTCCCATCCTGGCGCGGTGGCACAGAAACAGCCTGAGTTAGTTGTATACGTACATTAGAAGATGATGTCAATACAAGCGGATTCACTACAACCTGTGTATTTCCACTGTTAGAAAACTCTACAATGCCATGTGCTTGTACACCCACAATAGACTTCGTGCCTGTCGTATGCACAGTTTGACTCGCATTTGCGGCACTTTGGAGCATGTGAGCAGGAATGGTGCGTGTCACCAAGTCTGGTGTCGTTGTTTTTGGTGAGGCAGTCAATACATAGGATGCTTGCAGGGTCTTTGTTTGTGGGGTAATAGAGACAGTTGCAAGGGGTAACGTTCCAAAGAGAGGAAAGCCTGAGGGAAAAAAGCTTATGCCCAGAACACGAGGCATAAGCAACAAGAGTAACAACAACGTGGGAATAGCCATTGTTGCGAGTAGAGGGATAGTGATGCCACGACGTTTACGGCGTAGCGGAGGTGGCTCTTCAGTAATACGTTGTTTCTCTTTTGGATTTCTAAATGTCTCTTCGGTGATACGAGGCTTATCTTGTCGTTCATGACGCTCACGACCCTGAGGCTCATTGCGTATCCGGCGTGGTGGTGCGAGTGGGACAGGTAATGGCATTGGGACTGGTGATGGAAGTTCTTGTAGATGCGCTGAACGTTTCAGTACGACAGGCTGAGGTGTATACGCAACTTCCATAGGAAGATCTTCAACAACCTCAATGGGGCCTTTGACCGCTGCCAGGAATGCATTTCTCAGTTCGGCAACGGTCTTAAAGCGATCTTCGCTACGTTTTGCCATAGCGGTACGTACAACTGCATCCAGTTCATGAGGAATGGAGGAGTCAAAATCGCTCGGTGCTGGTACTGGCGCGTATAAATGCATCTGAATAACACGCACATCGTCCTCATCATTGTACGGAAGTTCACCCGTGAGCATTTGATAGAGCAAGACGCCCATCGCATAAATATCGGTTGAGGTAGTGATGATACCGCGTGTCTGTTCAGGAGCCATATAATGCGGCGTGCCAGGAACTTGATCGAGCGGAATTTCCTTACCCGTTTGCTCCAATTCTGCCTTACGTGAATTGCGTACAAGCCCGAAGTCCGCAAGATAGACATAAGGCGCACCACTTCGACGTTGCTCAAGCAGCACATTCGACGATTTAATGTCACGATGAATCAACCCGGCATCGTGTGCGTATTCCACTGCGTCGAGCAGTTGTTGATAAATCGCGGCAACCTCTGCGAGAGGAGGGAGGCTACGACGTAAATAACTCGTGAGTGTCCCCCCATCAATAAAGGGCATGACGAGGAAGAGCATACCTTGCTCTTCCCCAAATTCGATCAATGGGAGGATATGAGGATGATGGAGACGTGCGACCGTTTGAGCTTCGCGGGCGAAGCGGCGGCGCATATCACGATCTGTCGCATAGTCACCAAGAATCACCTTGATAGCGACGCGACGGTCGAACGCGGTACGTTGCTTCCCTTCGTACACAGCCCCCATCCCACCGACACGAATACGGCGGATGACCTCATAGTTGCCGAGTTGCTTGCCTTCCAAAGACAGCATTGCGTCTGTCTCCCTTTCCCTAACTACCACCAACGCCAAGCCCAGGCTGAGTTGTCGGATTTGTCCCTGGCCCCGTTACGGTCGGAGTACCATTTGGTCCACCGACAGTACCACCTCCACCAGACAAACCTGTCACGGGCTGTATCACAAACTGAATATCGTTAAGATTGGTCGGAAGTGTTCCACTATTGGGATTCAGAGATGCATCGGCAACACCAGTTTGACTTTTGAGAATAGTCGCGGCATCAGATGCACTTCTGCCCGCGATCAGTTTCTTCAACTCTAATAGTCGAGCTGTAGTGAATTGATACGCCCATACGCCTTTCGCGCTCACGAGTAGATTGACGATCCCATTACTCACGTTTTGCACTTTTGCCTGTGTGACGATATTACCAACGAGTGCATAATCCGCTCCGTAGTCATTTGCCGCTTTTGCCTTCAGCAAGTTTGTGACCAGAGCCAGCGTGCCTTTTTGGTCGTACACTTGCGTCTGACATGTCGCCTTGACGGTCACAGTCACGGAAGATGCTCTATCACCTGCATTATGATCCGCCGAGGTTGTAGGGGAACAGGTAGTAGGACTGGCAGCTTGCTCGTTTGAATGGATATTCGCTTTGAGTGCCGCCTGTGCTTGTGCTAAGAGAGAAGGTTGTAAGGCGTCGATTGCACCCTGAATGTCACCTTCTTGCACAAATGTATAATTTTGCGCGTCTTGCCCACCACTAAATGCTCCATTATAAGCTGTGATACCATTCGCGCAACACGTACCATAAAAAGACTTAGCAGCGATATTACCAGTAGAGCCGAGAGTAATTGCTTGAGCATTAACAGTGGCAGTTCCTAATGTAGGTAAGTTTCCAGCTGGAACAAGAACACTAGCAGTATTTTCAAACTTTACACCGTTAGAAAGTGTAAAAACAGTAACCGCAATCCTCTGCGCAGTTGGTAAAGAATTATAAAAAGTCACTACTCCTCTTGCTGCTGTGGCTGGTGTTTGTCTCACACCGGTTGCACTTACCGTCTTTGATTGTGATGCTGAACTGACTGTGACGATACGTGCAAGGACTTCTTGTTTGCTGGCGTCGGGATTACTCTGAACACCACGAATGAGATAGTTGTTGCTCTCGGTTTTGGCATCAGGGACAAGAGTAACGGTTGTCGTCGCTGTCGTGTGTGGTATGACGTTTTTCAATGGGCCTAAAAGGTTTGGCGCGGATAGGGCTATACCACCGAAGACAACAGTTGTGAGGACGAGGAGGGCAGCAAGCCCAATGAGCCATGCACTCCGTCTTGGTCTGCCACCACCTCCACCACCGCCACTGCCAGCACTTGCTCTAGGAGGAGGCGCACTACCAACACCTGCGGTACGTGCTAACGATGCAGCCGCCATTCCACCAGCGACGCCTGCACCAACCGCAGCTACTTTGCCACTGCTTCGTTGCTTAGTCGCATGGGAAGACGAGGGTGCTTGAGCCTCTGGCTTTGCTACAGGCACGAGTAGTGGCGCAGCAATAGCTTCTTTCGCAACAGGCAACTTGACAGTTGGTTTAGCACGGGTGGGCGCGAGTAAGATAATACCGGAAACGTCTTCGTCGTGTTCGCCCTCTGCATGATGCCCATTACTGCCATTCGCACCATTTTTTACGGCTACAGGTTCGGAAGGAGCGACAGTATCGGCTACGGCTATGGGTGCGAGGGCGTGCCAATCGTCTTGCTCTTGCGTTGAAGTCGGTGACTCCGGTACCTCTTTGTCAGTTGGTGCTGAGCTATGACCATTTGTCGCAACAGCTACGGCTCCTCCTAATACAAGAGGAACAACGTGATCGTTGTATGATACTGGCTCCTCTTCACCAGAGAGTGGTGCGACAAAAGAGCCTGCTTCAACCACTGCGGGAGTAGCAGGAATTTCTGGTGGTGTCGCAGTCTTTTGTTTACCTGCACCAAAGAACCAACCCTTTTTGTTTTCAGGCTGGGCTGGCTTTTCGTCTTTTACTGCCTTCGCGAAGATTTCCAATGTTGAATAGACAGGAAAGTTCCTTTGACGTGCGAATGCGGCTGGGCCAGGGCCTCCTGGTGCGATAAATACGATTTGAGTCTGCAATTTTCCACGCAGACTTTTTAAATCGTCAAAGTCGCCTGGACGTTGAAACGCCTTGTTCTGGTCAGGTAAAACAACCGCTACCTGCTTGCGTCCAAGTTTTTCTTGCGTTAAGATAGCCGCTAAGACACTTTTCTTTTCGTCATTGGGAGATACATAAATAACACCTATACTCGCGTTGCGCGGATCATTGAGTCCAAGGACATCTGTGCCATTTCCTTGTTTCATACTGGCCCCTCTTAATCCCGATATAGAATAATAATGTAGAAGTGCTGATGGCCTTTATTTTACACTATGTTTGGGCAATCTTAAAGCGTTTTCGTACCAATCTTTTGTAATGAACGGAAAACGCGGCATTTTACGTGCCTTGTTGCGAAGAGGTAGAAATGTTGTAGCACTTCTACCTCTTCGCTCACTATAAAAGATTTAGGAAACTACACATCTTTCAATGCGTGAACATAGGCAACAAATTGATCGCCACGGTCAAATTCGTTCAAAAACATGCCAAAGCTGGTATAGCCTGGGGAGAAGAGCAGGACATCACCTGGACGTGTTAGTGCTACTGCCGCATCCATAGCCGCTGTGAGCGTGTCAAAAATACCACGTACAGGATTGTTTTTTTCTTGTTTACGTGCCTCTTCAGAAAGAGCAGGCAGCAGTTCATCGGTCCCATTTCCTGGAAGAAGAATGACATCACGACAGCGTTGTACAATCGTTGCGGGCCATTGCTCCAGAGGAAGATGTTTCGTGTTGCCTCCTGCTACAAGCACAATCGGCGCATCAAATGCTTCTAAACCAACACGTCCCGCGATAGGAGTTGTACTCGTAGTGTCATTGATATAGCGTACACCACGCACCACACGCACTTCATCAAGGCGATGAGAGACGCTTCTAAAGTTTCGCACTGTTTCGTGTATGTCTACATCAGGGACTCCTAGTAAACGTGCGGTGGTTGTAGCTAACAGAATATTCTCAAGATTATGCTTGCCTGCGAGTGGCGTGTCAGTAAACACAAATGGCTCAATCTGGCTAGAACCTCGCGCAAAACTCCCGCCGCGTTGTATGCTGGTAAACCACGTGTTGCTGGGCGATTCTTCACCAAAACGGCGAGTCCAGGGATTATCATAATTGAATACGGCAAGATCAGACGAAGATTGATGACGAAAGATGTTTGCCTTTGCCTCTGCATACTCTTCCATGCCACTATAGGTATTTAAGTGGTCTGGATACACGTTCGTCATTACAGCGACGGATGGACTCACCTTGTGTGGAGCAAGACCTTCTAACTGCCAACTTGAAAGTTCCAACACAACCTGCGTGTTTGCCGTAATGTGTGGGAGCAGTGAAAGTGTTTCAACACCTGCGACATTTCCGCCGAGTACGGTCTGTGCGCCACTCTTACGAAGTAACTCATACAAGAGCATTGTCGTTGTTGTCTTGCCACGCGTCCCCGTGATCCCAATAATGCGCCCTGGACAGGCGAGAAAGAAGAGGGCGATTTCCATCTCGATCATAGCTCCATGATCTTGCGCAAGACGTAAATAGGGAGACGTGCGAGGCACACCTGGATTGCGGATAACCATATCTGCCCAAAGAAAATCTTCCTCACGATGTCGGCCCAGAATAAATTCTATTGGCAAACCAGCAAGTGCTTGCACGCTAGGTGCTAGCACCTCTGGTGACTTCATATCTGTCACACGTACCGTCGCTCCTTGTTGAGCAACATAACGGGCAGCCGCCATGCCTGAGCCTTGTAACCCCAGTCCCATCACTAAGACACGCTTCCCTCGCAAATTCATAACGTACCCTTCTTCTCATAAGAACATCATTGTGCCGACATCATAGCAGAATCACAGCAAGGATACAATTTCTACCACTCAAGAAAAGAGGCGACAATGCAAAAAAAAACGTATAATAAGAGCAACCCTTCCTTACAGTATGCATAGCATACTCGTTATAGTTAGGTTTTCTATTAAAAATATGTGTGGCGGTTGACGCAATAATCATGTAAGGGCTATACAGACGATATACTACTCTGTGGGTACTAGAAAAAAATATGAAACAAGGGTCGATAGAAGAAATTGAAGCACTGCTCGGATGCCTCTCTGTCGGGATACTTGTGCTCGATAGCACCGACCTACGCATCCGCTACCTTAACTCGTACTTACACACACAAGTGAAGAAGTATTGGAATACGCAAGAAGTAATAGGTCAACAGATTGCTGAATTTTTACCTGATGTTGTTCGTGAAAGCGTACTTGCACGTCTACATTCTGTTACCCTGCTGGAAGAAACTATTGAATACGCAGAACTTCCCTACGAAGGTGTGTTATACACACGGGGAAAAACTTATTGGCATGTGACGATTAAAAAGGTGCATGAACTATTTGGCATGAACGAGACGCTGCTTATCCTGGTTGAAGATGTGACAGAAAAGGTGCGCTCACGCCTTTGTTTGAATGCAAGCAATGCCATTTCTTCTGCTATTGTAGGGGCATATGCCCTTCCACTTGTGCTTGACCGTATACTCCATGCGGTACACGAACTTGTTGGAGCCACACGATGTGCTATCCTTCTCGTTGACCATTCGATTTCTGGAAATGACAATGCTCATGCGCTTCCCTCCATACGGAGAGCAACGATTGCGGCGCAGCAAGGTATCCATATCGCGTCACAGGATTGGCATCGAATTATAAATGAGCGGATTCTTCTTGGACGTGTTGAGCGAGAACGTCACACGCTCATCATTACTGATACGACAACAGTATCAGACATTGACCTACCTTTTCTTGACGATGCCGGACAGCCGCGTCAACCCGGCTCGGTTCTTTGCATTCCCATTTTCGGGCAGTATGCATTAGAGGAAAGCACAGCTGACTTCTTGACGACACCTACGGATAGAGCGAACAAGAAAACCGTACTTGGGAGTATTGAAGTCTATCATCGTCAAGCACGAGGCTTTGCACAAGAGGAGGTTGCGCTCCTGGAGCAATTGGCGCAACAGGCGGGGCAAGCGATACAAAACGCACGGCTTTCTCACAAGAGTAGCCAATTAGCACGTGCGGAACGACGAAGTGCTCATCAGCGTAAATATGTGATGCAGGCTATTCCTGATGGCGTCATTATCTTTGATCCACGCTGGCGTGTTGCGGAGATAAATCAGGCAATACACGCGATGCTTGGTTGGAGCGATACTATTGTTGGGCAACCTGTATTACAGGCACTACACCAAAGCACAGCAACGTTTTCTTATGATATTCTACATCTCACTGATCCAATACCAGAGCTTGAGCGACGTGCATATGGTGGCGTAATAGATGAGTTCAAAATAATTGGGGCAGATGGTCAACCTTACGCTATTCGTTGCACCTATACTCCTATTCGTGATGATCTCGGTGACACGTTTGCCTTTGTCGTTATTCTTCATGACGTAACAGAACAAACAGTCGTCCGAGAGCGTATCGAGGCCGAGGTTATCGAACGCACCAAGGAGCTGGCTCAGCGTAATGAGGAATTGAAAGCAATAGAACACGCACGAGAAGACTTTTTCACAACAGTTGCTCACGAATTAAAAACACCACTTGCTAATATGCGTGCTCACTTAAATGCCTTACTTGCTCGCGACTTACAATGGTCACGAGAGGAGCAATATGCTGCTTTGCTGATAGCAGATGAGCAAGCGGAGCGTCTTGTCGATATGGTGAACCATATTCTTGATGCTTCTCGTGTTGAAGCAGGAGCACTTCGACTTGATTTGGAAGTAGTGTTGTTACCAGAACTATTTGAAGACCTGGAAGAGCGTTTGAATGCTCTTATAACCTCTTCAAAAAGACACTTGCGTATCACATATCCAGATAGATTGCCAGCAGTACGAGCGGACTACGAGCGTATTATCAGTGTTCTCACCAACTTGCTCAGTAACGCGTTTCGTTATGCACCAGAGGGCGATACTGTTTTACTTGAGGCTGAACCGATTGTTGCGCAACAGAATAGAGATTCCATACACCCTCTTGGTGTGAGATTATACGTCAAGGATACAGGGCCAGGAATAACACAGGAGCAACAAAAACTGCTTTTCACTCGTTTCAGTACCTTTGCTACAATGAACAAGGGTCTTCCACAACTGGCTAGGGAGCACCAACACGTCTCAAGTCGCTGGAGTTCAGCAACGGGTCTTGGTCTCTATATCAGCCGTGGTATTGTTGAAGCTCATGGAAGCACACTTACATTGCGTAGTGAACCTGGACAAGGAGCCAGTTTTTCATTCACGCTACCAGCATACAAGACGCTACAGAAAGCCATACACGAGAACAATTTGTAGATAGATAGGAAAAACAATGTCTAACAACGATAAGAAAGTTCGTATTCTCTGTGTTGAAGACGAACCACAAATGCGTTCCTTTTTATTAGTTCAGTTGAAGGCAAGAGGCTTTCATGCACAAGTTGTTGGTGATGGTGCGCAAGCGATTGATCTCGCAGCAATATTTCAACCTCAACTGGTACTGCTTGACCTCACACTTCCTTCGTTAGATGGCTTAACCTTTTTGCGTCGGCTTCGTGAGTGGAGCAATATCCCCGTTATTATTCTGTCTGCTCATAATGCCGAGTCAATAAAGATTAAAGCACTCGATCAAGGTGCTGACGATTACCTGACGAAACCATTCAGCTTAGACGAATTGCTTGCACGAGTTCGTGTCGCATTACGTCGCTCAAATACAACGCCACACGTACAGTTAAATGGGATAGGAAGAGATAAACCGCAATATAGGAATGGTGGTGAGAATGGTTTGGTCGTTGATTATGCCCATCGTGTTGTGCAATCAGGTGGGAAAAGTGTTCATGTGACGCCGACAGAATATGAAATTCTCTGCGAACTGACGCGGAATGCTGGCAAGGTACTGACACATCGGGAATTGCTACAACGCATCTGGGGGCCAGACTATAGCGGAGAAAATACATATCTTCGTACTTTTATGCGTAAGTTACGCCTTAAACTAGAACCTGATCCGGCGCAACCACGCTTTCTTCGCAACGTGTTAGGAGTGGGATACTTTGTGCCAGAACAAGATGCGGATGAAGCAGAGCTATAAAGTTAGTTCATGACAGAGAAATTGTCAATCACGAGAAATATTCACACAATCTTCACACAAAAGTGAAAATCTTTACGTGATTTTCACACGTTATTGGGTATTCTTTCTGTAGAGACAGGAATACTATCTCTAGTCGCATCGGCGACGCTGCCGCAGCGGAAAGAGTCATTTAGCGGATGCGGGGTGTCAAAATGCATGTCGAAAACATCATACCACTTGGTAGCCAGACACTGTATTCATTGAATTCTTTCCTTCCAACACGTCCCGCACTGGTTACATCTTCTACATCTCAGTATGTTCTCGCTTCACAAGATATCCTTGTCTCCATACACCAGAAGCACTTCTCAAGCATCTTATACCTGTGTTATTGATAGCACCCAGTAGTTGTTGTCAAACAAGAAGGAGGCTCACATGGAACGTAAAGAAGATCGCGACATTTTGCGCAAAGGTGGGTTTGCTGAGGGAGAAGTAAAACAATTAAGTAAGCTTAGGAAGGATCACGCTGAGAGAGAGCGGCGTAACGCAGTCATAGAGCATCGACGACTTGAATTTGTGCGCTGGCTTGTAAATACAGGGAAACTCACAGACCAAATAGCGTAGGAGTGTTACGGCGTAATGCATGGCCTGCCTCTATCGCAGGGCTATGCACTCATGAACCATAGAGAAGAACAAGAAAGTCATGATACCGATGAAGTTTCATCGGTATCATGACTTTTTACAGTTTTCTGAAAAACAGCTTGTTAAGAGAGTTCCTGATCTGTATGATACACAACTAGCCCCATATCATCCCACAGCTTCTGAGTGGTTCGAGGAGGAGTCGGCACACCCAAACGCGCTACTGAGGCAAGAATATCCTCTATAAGCGTTGCTGGTGGCGCAATCTGCTGAAGTTGACTAAACAGCTCGTCAATTTCGTCGTCTTCTGTGATGTCTTCAGCAAAAAGGATAGTGTGTGCGTAGTTCATAATAAACTCCCTCTTATGTAATTCTTATCTAGTGTTAATACGAATCACAGAAGAGGGAAGTTTCACTTTTTCATAGTATTCTAATCAAAATGTTAAGTACTTATATAGAGTTAAGATGCTGTCGTTTGTGTTTGTGCTGTAAGGGCTGCGCGTAACAGGGGACGCGCACGCTGAAAGTATGTTTTTGCTGTTGCCTCTGGCATACTAAGTGTTTTCCCAATTTCGGAAAAACTTAGTTGACCAGCATAACGCAGAAGTACTACAGAGCGGAATTTAGGAGGAAGGCTCTCAATCGCACGTCTTAAAGAACGCTGTAAGTCGTTGCGCTCGGCGATTTCTTCTGGCAAAGGACGAGTGTCTGGCATAATCGCGAGTGGTGAAAGATCATCATCGTCGTTCGCCGACTCTAGTTCGGAGAAGTGAATGGCACGTTTGCGGCGGAGTTCATCCAGACAGCGATTTCGTGCAACCTGGAAAAGCCATGCCTTTAACGGCTCACCAGTACGCAGGGTTGGCATAGAAATATATAACTGTAGAAATACCTGTTGTGAAACATCACACGCTTGATCGTAATCGCCTAAGCAATGGCAGATGAAGTTAAAGAGTGAAACATTGTAGCGTTGTACTAAAGCCTCGAATGACCGTTGATCGCCTGCTAGTGTCCGAGTTACTAACATACCATCAGTGATTTCGTAGTTCTGTGTTTTTGCCTGTGCCTTTGAGCGTTCTTTTGTTTGCATTCGTTCAGCCCTCACTTTCTTTCGTCCTCCATAGAGTAGCCTTTTCTTGCCGAAAATACAAGCGTTTTTTCGTGATAAAAGCTCTGCTGTAAAGCACTCTAAGCGTAAACTAAACTGTATTAAAGTGTTGAGTTCTATTTATGAGAAAAGTAAGAATTCAATCACTTATCGTTTTCTTATTCATTTCTTATGAAATTTTAAGTATAATGAGGAGGAGGAAGGAAAGGGAGGCAGTATCAAGCCAAATACCGTCTGTAATAGATACGTAAGACACCACTAATTCGATACAATGTAAAGAGTAGCTGATGGAAATATAGTATCGAGAGAAGCTCGTTCGGCCTACTTCGCGGTTAGCCACGGTGGACGCCTGGTATAACCGACCGTTCTCGCTTCTCGTACTATACTACGCTTATTATCATCGGTTGGATTTTGGGAAAAGTTAGCTTTGAGTTCTATAAGCTCGACATGTTTGGTGAGGTCAGGATGCGACTGAGGAACTGACTCACGACACGTTTGTCAACGCGGTTGCCGATACGCGCAAGGAAGACGTTCGCTGGCTCCATACTGATATTGGGTTCCGTTGTAGGATATTCGGTAAAGCCTTGCGAACCAAAGAGACGCGTAATGAGTTCTCGATAGCGATAGACGGAGATATGGAGACCCTCGGCATCCCAGTGCCAGTACAGACCCATCGCGAAAAAGATCATATCTTCTAAGGCATCCAGTTCAAGCGCGAAACTCAACAGGCTTCGCGCAATACCCAGACCGCGCCAATTTGAACTCACCTGCACAGCAACCTCGTAGACGTTTTCGATGCCTTCCCACCAATCGTCAGCAGGAGCGATTGTCACCTCACCAATGATGTCGCCAGCAGGAGTGTGTGCAAGCGCAAGAGCGCAATCTGGACTTTTCGCAATATTGATTAGCAATTGATGCTCACGTTCTGGAATACGCGCGAACGCATGGAGTCCGCTATCAGGTTTGAGTCGCTCGACCAGTGATGGAGGACAAAAATCTCGTAAGAGGATAGCTCCCTTTTTCGTCTCTAAGACTTTGCTCCGCGAAGGCGTACTGACACGGTTCATATGCAGCAGGTCGAAGAGTCCTGACAAGGGAGAACGCTGGCGTTGCGAAGGAAATGCGTGCCGTACAGGGTAGGGAACAAGCAGGTGACGAACCAATGCAACGGTATGGCTATTGGTATTACTGATAGACCAGCGACGCGGCTGAGCAGGAAAGTCTTCCACGTTGTCTTTGAACAGGGTTGGGAAGCGCATTGACTCGTGTGTCTTACCCATCACTTCTTGCGCGGCCTCTTCTTGCTCCTGTGCGGCAAGCCATTTAGGTTGCCAACGTCCGATCCATGCTTCCGGTAATTGTTCTGGCAAGGTTTGTTCGGACATTTCCGCCCATAGCGTGCTCCATGCGCGAGGAACAACACGGTAGAGGTCATAGCCACCACCGCCAACAGCGACCCAACGTCCCTCACAATAGGTATGCGCTAATTGATGAGCAGTTTTTATCTGGCGTGTGATACCGCGCATGGTCAGGTGAAGATGTGTGAGCGGGTCCCATGCGTGCGTATCACATCCATGTTGGCTAATAATCACATCTGGTGCGAACGAGGTAATCAGCGGAGAGAGCAACGAATCCATCGCTTCTCTATACGAGTCATCCTCGGTGAATGGCTCCAATGGAACGTTTACAGAGTAGCCGCGTCCAACACCGTTGCCCATTTCTAGCACGTCACCTGTCCCCGGAAACAAATAGCGACCTGTTTCATGAAAAGAGATCGTCATCACGCGTGGGTCATCGTAGAAGGAACGTTGCACACCATCGCCATGATGAGCGTCAAAGTCAATGTACAAGACCTTTGCTTCACTCGCACGGAGTACATGGGCAATGGCAACTGAGATATCATTGTAGACACAGAAACCCGATGCACGCTCTGCCCATGCATGGTGCAGACCACCAGCGGGATGAAAGACATGTAAGGGTCGTTCCTCTGGTGTGGCGAAGGTGCCGCCTTCTGGCAATCCCATTACAGCACTTAGTGCAACTAATGTGCCGCCTGCAATATTTGCAGTAACATCGTGCATACCAGTCAGCACAGGTGTATCGCCATCACCAAAGCCGTATTTGAGTGCTACCCTCGCTCGCTCTTCGCGCTCCTCTTTACTGGCATGAGGGTCTTCTGGCAAGCTAAGCGTCTGCACCGCTTGCACATACTCTTCGGTATGAACTAGATGCAGTTCCGCGAGTGTTGCTGAACGGAGAGGCAGACGTGTGTGTGCGTTTTCGTACTGCCATATGTTTATCTCTTTCAGCAGATCGACAAGTGCTTCGATACGGCTTGGCTGTAGTGGATGCCCTTCACCAAAGTTATAGAGTAATTCTGACGGCTCAAACATGAAACGCACTCTATTGAGTGCCGTGCTTTTTTCTGTATTAGTCATGAGAATCTCCGTCAGCAGGTTGATTTACAAGAGAATATTCAATTCCTGCCTCTTGTAAGCGCACAAGTAGTGCGCTTGGATTGATCGTGCCGATACGTAAGTTCGCGACGAATGGTACGGTACTTGTGAGAGGGGCTGCAACGATACTACGCACCTGAATGTGTAGCTCCGCCGCAATGCGTAATGTTTCAGCAAGCGGTGTGGAGTCTCCTAGTGGTAGCAAAATATCGAGTTGCATTCCCGGCTCAAATGCTCCCGTTGAGCGAGCAAGTGCGAGCAGAAAGTCGCTACGGGTTAGCATACCGACAAGAAGCGTTTGCGTTTCCTCGTTTACTTGTCGATATTCGACGACAGGCAAATAGTTTAAGCCACGGTCCACGAGGATTTGCGCGGCTGCCGCGACTGATGTTATTGGTGATACACGAATGAGTGCGCGGTGCATGACCTCGACTACGCGCCGCTCTTGCCACGCCCGATGCGCAGTATCGTTAGCGGTATCTTGTCGTGCTAATGCGACCACGAGATCGATATCTTGTGAGGTCAGCATTCCCTCAAGGACGCGCAGAGTTTCGTGCGACTGATATTCTTTATGCTCTGGTGAGGCAACGGTGACTGTTCGCACGACAGGAAGTTGATGCTTTTGATGTTGTCGCAACAAACTTGTTGCGTGACTAAGCGTATCGTCAGGTGCAACTGTGACTAATTTTGTTGTCATGATATCGCGTACAATCATCGGTCATCATGTCTTTCGCGAAGAGAAGTATATCATCAAGAAGAAATGTTTCTTCTTATCAT
>CAXTWV010000079.1:0-12673 GCA_964248005.1 uncultured Ktedonobacteraceae bacterium
GTCTCCCTCTTCTTTATCTGTGTAACCGGATATTGGAACAAAATATTGTATACATGAACCTAATCCGTGTTCAAACTCTGCCAAGTTGTAAGTCCTCTCGGACGCTGGTTGAAGGATTTGAAACGGATAGCGAAAATGAACGAGAGAATAAACCACGTAATCGAACTGCCGAAACACAAAAATCCCATCACTGGAGAATTTGTGGAGAGAGGGGTGGCTATAATAAGCAGATTGTAGAGGACGTTAGGCATCAAGATAAAGGCGCAAAGGATAATAACACCTTGATGCATACCTATTAAGAAAAGTCGCGGTCCCCCCTTCACTTTACTTTCCTTGTCGTATATTAACGTTTCTTCGCAAAGTAATGCCAAAAGAACAAGGGACATCATGAGAGCAAGTAAAAACAGGAGATAAAGAAGGTCTGTCTGCAAAAACAATTGTAGTCTATAGAGAAAAGGAGGCATAAGGAGAAACCAGAGGAGAATAAACAGAAAAGGATACTGGCCTCTTGCTTTATATGGTACCCTGCGTCGAAGGAAATAGATGGGAACAAAAAAAGTGACGATATAGCAATAGCAAGAAATCAGCATACTAAGAACGAGTGTGTGAGCAGTACTAATGAAAAGATCCATTCCTCGACCTCCTGAAAAGAATACCTCATAGCAAAGACGAGTAAGAGGTAGGTACACATGTAGGTGTACCTCTTTCATGAGTGACACAATTCTTCGTTCTTGTACTTATTCTAACTGAAAGAAAAGAAATTTACAAGTATTACAGAAACAATGCTCACCCAAATTTCAACAAGTCCAATTTCTCCATTGCGATATAGGCGGCAGCGACTTGTCCCTGTACGCTGAATTGTCCACTGTGAATAAGTTGCAATAGTTCGGCAGGTGTTACAAGCGAGTTCTCAATTTCTTCGGCGGGATCGAGCTTTTGTTCACCTGTCTTGCGTACATCATGTGCGAGATACCACCAGATGCGTGTCACCGCACTCGTCGGATTCGCAATCATCTCTGTGAGAAGTTCTATCTTATCAGGCTCAGCACTATAGCCGCTTTCCTCCATGAGTTCGCGGTTCGCGGCAACCAACGGATCATCCTCGCCCTCATCGATGCCTCCCGCAGGAAACTCCAACACATATTCGCCTATGCCATGCTTGTATTGCCTGTTGATCAGAAAGCGACCATCCTCCGTGACAGGCACAACACCCACCCAGCCACGATTTTCGATGATGTAATAATCGGGGAGAACGATTCCGTTGGGCAGCTTAACTCGCTCACTACGAACCTGCAAATGTGGCGTGTCGAGAACCTGAGTCGTAGCTAAAACTTGCCACCCGTGTTCTATTTGTGTCATGTGTATCCTTTATTGTGTAATGGGCAATTTTATTGGTATATGTTGCCTGTAGGGACCGATTTATCACGTCCTTCTGGCGTTCCGATTGCTGACAAGGACGTGATAAATCGGTCCCTACAGTCGGCGTATCTTCATTCTTAGTGTATCACAAGCCTGAGCCAATCTTTCCCAGCGTGCTAAAACGCGCTTTTTCGTGTATAATGAAGGACACACAAAACATGCTCACACACATTATTCTTTCTGCTCAAGGGCCATATATACAATCATGAACGAAAAAATACAGTCCGTCCTGAACTCGCTCCCGCATAAGCCCGGCATTTATCTAATGAAGGATGCAGAAGGCGTTATCTTATATGTCGGGAAAGCGATCTCGCTGCATAGCCGTGTGCGCTCCTATTTCCAGGAGTCAACCGACCTGAGTCCCAAGAACCGGAGTATGGTGGCGAAAATTGACGATATCGAGTTTATCGTCGTCAAAAACGAGGTCGAGGCTCTTGTGCTGGAAAGCAACTTCATTAAGCAGCACCGACCCAAGTATAATGTGCTATTGCGCGACGACAAAAGTTATCCGTATATCAAAGTCTCGCTGACAGAAGATTTTCCGCGTGTCTACCGTGTACGCAGTTTTCAGCGCGATGGCAACCGCTACTTTGGTCCCTATACCAATTCAGGTGCCGTTGATGCCACGCTCGATTTGCTCAACAAGCTGTTCTCGTTCCGCACCTGTCGCTATGATAGCAGCGTATGGGCACCTCCTAAAAACGGTGAACCGCCTGCTGGTTGGAAACAGAAATTGCTATCACGCCCCTGCACACAATACTACATTCATCGCTGTGTCGCACCTTGTGTCGCCTATGCAACCCGTGAGGAATACGACACCATTATTCAGCAGGTCATCCTCTTTCTCGAAGGCAAGCATGATGAAGTGATCGAGAGCCTCGAGGGGAAGATGGAGCAAGCCGCAGAGAACCTGAACTTTGAGGAGGCCGCGCGTATCCGTGATCGCATTCAAGCGGTTGAGCGCGTGCTAGAGAAGCAACGCATCATCAACACTGAGGGTCAGGACGATCAGGACGTTGTGGCGTTAGCAAGTGGTGACGATGAAACCTGTGCGCAAGTCTTTTTCTTTCGTACTGGCAAACTCGTTGGACGTGAATTTTTCATCTTACAGGGGACACGTGACAGTAGCCTCGGCGAAGTCATGACCTCGTTTCTGCAACAATTCTACGAAACCTCGCCACATGTGCCTGCCGAAATTATTGTCGAGACCGAACCAGATGATCTCGCCGTTGTGCAGGCATGGTTGCGTGAGAAGCGGAAAAGTGCGACAGGCACGAAACATGCCGCCGTCACTGTCAGCACACCGAAGCGTGGTGACAAGGTACGACTTGTCGAGATGGTCAAGAACAATGCGAAAGAGGTTTTGGAGCAACAGCGTATCAAGTGGCTGACCGATACGCAGAAGACGCAACTCGCTTTGGAAGAGCTACAAGAAGCTCTCAACCTTTCCTCGCCTCCGCAACGTATCGAGTGCTACGATATCTCGAATACGCAGGGCACAAACTCCGTTGGTGCGATGGTCGTGTTCGAGGGAGGCCGTCCAAAGAATAGCGAGTATCGTCGTTTCAAAATCAAGACCGTCGAAGGCTCCAACGACTTCGCCAGTTTGCAGGAGGTCATTCGCCGCCGTTTTCGTAAAGCGGCTTCGGCTCAGGCTCATGTGCTTGACGAGGAAGAGACCGTTGCGGTTGAAGAGATTGACGTAAGCGAACAGGCCGCAAAGGGCGAGAGTCTGGATAGTGTTGGACATATCGAGAATACGGACGATGAGCCTGCTGGCAAATCACAACTGCAGCATGAATGGGCCTTACCCGATCTTGTTATTCTCGATGGTGGCAAGGGGCAACTGAGTTCGGTGATGGAGGTCATGAACGATCTGCATCTGGATATTCCAACCGTTGGCGTGGCAAAGGAAGACCATACACAGAGTAGCTATCAGGAAGAGATATACATTCCTGGCTCGCCTGACCCGATTATTCTGCCGCGCTCCTCACAAGGATTATACATGGTGCAGCGCATTCGTGACGAGGCACACCGTTTCGGCATCACCTATCATCGCAAACTGCGCTCTGATCGCACCTTCAAATCTGTTCTTGATGAAATTCCTGGCATTGGTCCCAAGCGCAAACAGGCCCTGCTCAAGCATTTTGGCTCTGTCAAAGCCATCAGTGCCGCCAACATCGACGACCTCGCCGCCCTTGATGGTATGACGCGTGACGCCGCCGAAAAGGTCAAAGAGTACATTGGGAAACTGGAATAAACTGGCTCCTGATGCGTGTTGGTTACTGTAGGGACCGATGTATCGCGTCCTTTTACGCGATTGACAATTGGTGAGGCTGCTGTACTTGATGCATCCAGTCAATCAAAAGGGGACGCGCACATGGCTTCGCTCGTACACAGGACGCGATACATCGGTCCCTACTGAGGGTGTGATACATCATCCTCGACCAAATTTGATTGACAGTAGACTTAATTCACGTTACTATACATACACAATCATACCTCTATAGGTATCAAAAAATAACAAGGGGTGACTGGTAATATGCCAACCTATGAATATCTCTGTAAAACATGTGGGCATCGGTTTGAGACATGGCAAAAAATGACTGACGATCCGTTAACCACTTGCCCCGACTGTGGTGCTCCCATTCGCCGCGTCCTCTTTCCAGCGGGAGTCGTCTTCAAAGGCTCCGGCTTCTACAAGACCGACCACCGTGATAGTGCCAGCATCGCGTCGAGCGCAAAAGATGAACCCGCGTCCACCAGCGATGGCAGCAAAACTGAGACGACTAAACCTGCCAGCGATGGCAACGGTAGTACGGACAGCAAAAAAACGGCTGAAAGTGGAAGCAGCAACACGCCAAGCACACCATCTAGTGATAGCAAGCCTGCCACCACGACAAGCGCGGCGTAACATGACGTTCTGTAGGGGTCTAATTCATTACACCCTGTTGGCACACCACAACGTTCGGGGAATGTTGAAATGTTTCTCATATGCGCCAGCATTCGTGAATGCCAACAGGGTGTAATGAATTAGACCCCTACAGATGGCTCAACCATCATAAAGGACAAACCATCATGCAAGAAGAATCTATGCTTGCCGCGATTCAGCGTCAGCAAATCGAGATTGCCGTTAACGAATTGTTGCTCACCTCGGATTATTATATGCGTACCTCGATTGCCGAACGTATTCGTCACCTCATCGCGCATGCGGACCACACGCTCGATATCACGCGCTTTAGCGATACGGCACAAGAGGAGTTAGAAGAACTCGATATTTTGCCTCCTCAGAGCTAAAGGGTATTAAGATTTTATTAAGAATTGCGAAAAAAATATATTTCGCGCCATTTTCGTTCTTTATCCTACCCAATATTCCTACTCGTAGCTATTTCACATAACTCTTTTCTAGGAAGCGTGTATACTTATTACACAACCCTCGACGACGAGAGTTGCTGATATGAGTAGGGAGAGATAGCGGGTATGCAGGTGCAACAAGTGCAAACGCAGAACGAAAATAATGAAGATCTACAACGTCAGATAGCTGAACTGACGGCAGAGAACATATTATTAAAAGAGCAATTAGCGACTAAAGAGCAATTTACAGCAATGATTGCTCACGACCTTCGTGGCCCACTGACACCCATTATTAACTACGCAAAACTAATCATTCGGCAGCAAGGCGGTCAACCAAGTACATCACTACGCCGCAATGCCAATATCATCATCAGTCAAGCCCAGCGTATGACTCGTCTCGTTGGTGACTTACTCGATATGTCGCGCCTCTCAAATGGAACGTTCACGCTCTTTCGTGACCCATGTGACATTATCGCGCTGGTGAAAGATGTTGTAGAACAATTGCGACCCGTTGCCCCACGTCATAAGTTTATCGTCGATGTACCGGAGGGTACATTGGTAGGCAACTGTGATAGCGAACGGCTGCAACAGGCCATCGGCAACCTGCTCGACAATGCCATCAAATACTCGTATGAAGAGACATTCATCACCATACGTGTCTGGACAACTCCGCAAACAATCCATATCAGTGTACACAATATAGGGCGCGACATCCCCGACGATGAGATAGACCTGCTCTTCCAGCCCTTTGTACGTTTACAAGCTGCAACAACGCGTAAAGGGTCGGGTCTCGGTCTCTTCATCGCACGTTCAATCATCAAAGAGCACGGTGGTGAATTGCATCTGGAACCTTATGTGATGGATAAGGATACTACTAGCATGCAAGAGATGCACTCAACAGGCACAACGTTTAGCCTGACACTTCCATACGAAGCGTCTTTGTAACACTACAACAGATTAAAATAGAATTAGACTCCTACATGCCTTAACATCGGTCCATTATGTGTTAGCTGAAAGGCAATGATTATGGCAGACGATACCCCTGATGCAGGTAACATACTGCCCAGTGGCTGGTGGATGTATCACGGCGATGAGCGGCATAGTGGCAACCTGTCTGGTCATAGTGATATTACAAACTCTACAGTACAAAAGCTTGTGAGTCGGCACAAAATTGTGCTCGACAATGCCATTATTTCAGTGCCTGCGATTGTACAGGGTAAGATATACGTTGGAACGAAAAGTGCCGCGGGTGGTGGGACATTGTACAAGGTTGATCTTGCGACGGGAACTATAAATGGTATGTTTCATGTGCCGTTTGCAGGTGGAGGAGTTTGGGACTCTGGTATTGGTGCAACACCAGCCATTGTAAATGGCAAGGTCTATACCTCGACGTTGGATGGGAAAATCTATTGCGTTGATGCCGCGACCATGAAACAAGTGTGGGTGACGGATTTACGTCATGCGGACTTAGCGCATAACCAACCGATGAGCCGACCAACCGCAGCATGTTGGACTTCGCCATTAGTAGTGAACGGTAAGGTGTACGTGGGAACTGGTTTAGGCGAAGATGCTACGACTGTATTTGGTTTTGTCTATTGTATTGATGCTGCTACGGGTAATGTCCATTGGGTGTTTTGCACGAATAAATTCGCGGGTGCGGCGGAAAACAGTCCTAATGTATTGCCCAAATCGGCGGTAAGCGGTCCTGTCCCTCATGGCTATACTCATGCCACAACTGATCCCCCGTCAAAAGGTGCGTCCGTCTGGTCATCGTGCGCGTATAGTCAGAAACTCAATCGCATTTATGTAGGTACTGGCAATGCAGACCCTGATGGCCCTCTGCCCAGAGATCGCTATTCTAGTGGTGTACTGTCTCTCGACGCTGATACTGGAGCATTCAAAGGCTTTTTTCAACAAGTTCAAGCTGATAGCTATCGTCCTGATGACTGGGATGCAGATGTACCTCCTGGCCCTACACTATTCACGCAGAGAGGCGTGGAGATGCTGGCAATTGGCTGTAAAAATGGCTCGTTCTTTCTGCTTGATGCTACTACAATGCAGTGCTTGAAACGGCGTCAGCTCCTGCCTAGGATTGGTGGCGATGGCTTCCCTGGTGATGGGAGCAAGCCAATTTCAACGGTCGATGTGCATACGCCGGACTTAACTGAAAACCATGCAGGAGTATATAGTACCGCTGCAGTGGATGTGGGACAAGGGCGCATCTTCGTGGGTTTAGGTGGATGGCAAGACCCAACACACCCTAGTATCGACACACATACTACACCGTTTATTCGTGCTCTCGATTGGGTAACATTGCATGATGTGTGGCCTACCGTCGTTGGCTCAGATGGCGTCAAGCGTTATAACATTCCCGGCCAGCCGATGTATGTTAATCCACGGGAGGTTGCGCTGAGTTCCCCCGCTCTTGTCAATAGTGTCGTTTTTGTCACGACAAACGCTGCCGCATTGTATGCCTTCGATACGCTTTCGGGAAAGCTCCTCTGGCAAGCGAATGATCTTGGCACGCCTCCACGCGGTACACAAGCCGCGGATATCGTCAATATCGGGCCAGCCGTGTATGGCAATTATGTTGTCATCGGCACGGGGGCAAGCAAGTTGCATATCTACACATTTTAGATGCTGAACGATAAAATGATGTGTTTTCTGTAGGGACCGATTTATCACGTCCTCTTGGCGTCTCGATTGCCCACAAGGACGTGATAAATCGGTCCCTACAGGTCGTGTATTATTTTACTGATACATCGCTCACAATCTTGCTTCAATCTGTACCACAAAGTACCAAGTACCTCTAAACCTACAAATGGTCACGTTTCTTTTTTTAGAAAGGGTAGACCGTATAGAAGGACTGCCTGTGTAGGGGCGCGACACCGGTTCGTGTCCGTGTAGGAAGAGGCACTATCTTATGTTTTCAGTACGAACGGAGCGTGTAGGACGTAATTCGTTGAGACGCT
This sequence comes from uncultured Ktedonobacteraceae bacterium, assembly GCA_964248005.1. Lineage (GTDB taxonomy): Bacteria > Chloroflexota > Ktedonobacteria > Ktedonobacterales > Ktedonobacteraceae > JBBQVS01. The sequence continues at coordinate 7,746 of CAXTWV010000079.1, forward strand.
CCTTGACCTGTCTTGTCCTGTGTCTGGCAAGTATGTTACTGGTCACGGGTTGTACGTTGCCGTGGCGACATCATGTGACGCATACGAATGTGAATACAAAAGCGGCCCACGCTCCGAAGCCCACAACAGCACAGTTGCTCACGTCGCTGCAAAAGAGTTTTCGTCTGGCAAACTCATTTCATGTCACGATGGAGGTGCAGAATCCAGGGGCAGTACAGCAAGACCAGATACAAATTCGTACCGCCGATGGCGATGTGTCCATGCCTGATAAAGTCAAGGCGCAGGCAACCGTTATTATGTCTGGTCAATCGCTGACCGTCAATCTTATTAGTGTCGGCGACAATCAATTTATTACCGATCCAGTGACGGGTCAATGGCGCGTTATCAAGGGTATCCTCGATCCACGCACACTTACGAATCCGAATACAGGTATTATCTCTGTTGTGGACAAGGTTCAGAATGTTAGCCAACCCACGTCTGCCGTTGTAGGTGGCAATCCATGCTGGCAAATTACGGGTCAACTCGATGCCAAATATCTTGCGTTCTTTACTGGTGGTGGTGTTCCAGCAGGGACAATGCTGCAAACGGTCGCATGTATTGGTAAAGGTGACTCGTTGCCCTATCTTGTTAGTGTCACGGGCCAAGCTGCCGCTAGCGATACTCCACAGACCACGCGTATATTCACTATGTCGAATTATAACGAAAGTATAAATATTGTCGCTCCGCAAATATAATCTTTAAATATAGACCTGATCACACTCTCTTTGGCATCGAATAGCCACGAGGACGTGATAAAGCGGTCCCTACAGTTACCATTATTCATCCGTCATTATCATCACCACTCACGAGGGGGAAGATGTATACATTAGAAGACGATAACGAAACATCCTCGCGTTTACACAAAAAAGATTTTCTACATGCGCAAAGTACGCAATCTATTTTCGGCCCACCCGCCGAGAGCGAGGAGCAAGCGGGAACGTTTGCGAATTTCGAGACGGGTATCAGCGATTTGCCAGAGGACGAGAACGAAAAAACGTCACTCTTCAAGCGTTTTTCATTCAAGCACAAGGCGACAAAACAGGTTGAGGAAACGCAGCGTATCGCGGCAATTGCACCTCCTGTTGAGGAGCCAGTCGTACCACTTGTTGTGCCACTTCCGGTCGCACCTGTACTCCCTGTGGTAGTCGAGACACCAAAGCAGAACACGAACGCATTCAAGCAATTGACGACACCTGAGAAAACAGGTGCTGGTAGTCGGAAAGCCGCATTAGCAGCATTGACACTAGCCTGTGTTGCAGTCTTTTTCACAACGCTCGATCAGACGGTTGTGGTGACAGCTCTACCACAAATCATCATAGACCTGCATGTTCCAATCATACAGCTTGACCATGCTGCTTGGATTGTGAGTGCCTACCTGCTTGGTTTTGTAGTGGTAATGCCGTTGATGGGACGCGTCTCCGATATTTACGGACGCCGCCGCATCTTCTTACTATGCCTGACGATCTTTGGTCTTGGTTCGTTGCTGTGCGCCATTTCCCCTCTTTTGGGAGAGACGATTGACATAAGCTTTCTGAATGGTATCGGCATTGATACATCGTCTCCGGGCCTTGTGTTCCTTGTCGGAGCACGCTTGTTTCAAGCTATTGGTGGTGGTGCTATCGTACCTGTAGCGATGGCGATTGCCAGTGATTTTTATGGCAAAGAGCGGCGTGGTTTAGCACTTGGTATCATTGGTGCGGTAACGGAGGCTGGTGGTGCGCTTGGGCCGTTATATGGTGCGGTCGTCGTGCAGCATCTCGGCTGGCAATACATTTTCTATCTCAATTTACCGCTTGTTGTTGGACTCATGGTCGCTGCATGGATACTAATTCCCAAGGGGACACGGTTACGCGAGGGTATTGATTGGATTGGTACCCTGCTACTTGGTCTCGCGTTGACCTGCTTAAGCCTCGGCTTAGCACAACAGGGAACCTCATTGGGACCAGCAGTGGCGAATACGCCCGCGCCACAAAATAATCCCATCGTGCTTGGCCTTGCGCTGGCCTTCTTCATCGCCTTTGTGTTGGTCGAACTAAGAATGCGTTGGCCTGTTGTTGAGGTGCGCCTGTTCAGAAAACTCGCGTTCAGCGCAACCTCGCTGGTCAGTCTGTTCATCGGTGCCGCGCTGATTATCGCATTGGCGGATATTCCTATCTTTGTTGATACCGTCTTACAACGTCCCGTGTTGGATAGTGGTCTGGCATTGTTGCGTCTGACGGTGATGATACCGATTGGTGCGATACTTGGCGGTTGGTTGTGCGAACACATTTCTAGTCGGCTGACTGGTATTCTCGGCTTACTCTTCACTGCGGTTGGCTTCTATCTGATGAGTCGCTGGCCTATCACCGTTGACTGGACACAAATCACGATTAGCACAGTCACGGCTGGCTTCGGCTTTGGTCTAGTGATTGCGCCAATTGGTACAACCGCGATTAACGCAGTCAAGGCGACACAGGCTGGCGTCAGTTCAGCTATCGTAACTGCTCTACGTATGGTGGGTATGATTCTTGGCCTGGCGGCTCTCACCTCATGGGCGTTGGCCTACTTTCGACAATTGGCCTCAACCTATCCATCGCTCCCGACATCGGCGACTGCCAGCCAGTTCAGTGCATGGTCAAGAGGCTATGCAACACACCTTATCGCATCGGCACACACGGTTTACAGCGATGTCTTCTTCTTTTCAATGATTTTGTGTTTGATCGCACTTGTTCCGGCACTCTTCCTCTGGGGACGTAAACCACCTGTTGAGGAGGCAGAACCTGTCATAGCACTTGCAGCAGTAGCGGCGAGTGGTGAAGCAGTTGTCGCAAGCGCGGATATACATGAGGTAAAAACACTCGCCGTTGCCGAAGGAGCCGAAGCACCTGTTGACGGAGCCGAGGTCACGCCACTTGTTGTACCTACTGCTCCCAAGCCAAAGGCGAAGCTCAGTCCCAAACGGAAACGTCTACTTATTATTGGCAGTGCGGCACTCATTCTACTGCTCATTGGTGGTGGTATTCTGGCAGCCTTCTTATTTGGGCCAGATGATACGACTGATGGTACGACAGATACATCGTCGGGAACAACGGCAATTGGAGCAAGCAATCCTGCAAAGGCAACGGCAACACCAATAGCGGGACCACGTATGATACAGCTTGGTCTGGATGCTGGTGCGTTGACTTCAGTCTTCTCATCACAACTCAATCTCAAAAGCGGTGTACTCACTGACTTGGCAGTTACGCCAACTCCTGGTGATGGGCTTGTATTGAACCTGAATTTGCATATCGACGCCAACGGTATTCATCGCGTGATGCCGATTGAACTGGATGGCACATTGGGTGTCGATGCACAACAAAATCTGACCTTGAACATCTCGCATCTCAAACGTGATGGTATCGACAGTGGTCCAAATGCGGCGGCACAGATGCAGGTTGCCATCAACCAGCTATTGGTAAGCGCAGTCATGCCAGCCCTACGAGGTCAACTCAAGAGCGCACAACTTGTCTCCGCCCACACTAGTAGCACAATAGTGTGTGGCAAGGGAACTGAATTGCTCGTGTTGTTGATTAAAGCACCACCTATTCAGGGTGTCGCGTCACAATCAACACCGATCTCGTTCTGTTTCAAAGGCCCAATTGACCTGAACAAATTGTTACCGCATTAGGAAGTAAAAAATGAAACATAAAACATATCTACGTGTCGGGTGGGTAGTCTTGCCAATACTTCTCACTCTCCTTGTGTCAGTGCTAACTATATTGCCTGCACAAGCTGCCACGCGTCATGTATATACTCAGAAGACTACAACACCTCTTGGTGCGACGATCTATCTTACGAATGGAACCTTATCTCCCATTTTTCAATCACGTGTGGATCAGCAGGTGCCAGGAGTGGTGAGTGCCGCAATTGCCTCTATCGTCAGCAGATTGCCAGCAGCCGATCAAAGTTGGGCTTCGACGATGGCAACAACAGTCATTCAACCATCGGTTCTGCTCACAAGTCTTGTCCCAATACAAGGAGGACTTGTAGCGTCTATCCGCATCAGTCTCTATGCAGGCGACCCACAACCGATTAGTGCTCGTCTGCTTATCAAGTTTAGCGTCCTCGACTCAAGCACTGTGCAAGTGAGTGTGCAGCCGATGCCCGGTAGCCCTAGCCTTCTCAATGGTCCTATTACGACACTGCATATTCCGATTGGGCAACTGAATGGTATTAACGCCACCCCAAGTTGTGGTGACTCATCACTCGCGGTGAACTTGCAGGTTCCTATCAGTCTTGGTGGGCAGACGACTCCTACACAAGGTGGGCAGACAGTAAACAATAGCACGGATGCAATGCGTCAACAACACACGCAGACGCTTTCGAGTGCATCAAGTGGTGCCGCGACGTATGTTGAGATATCCTCTGCTTCACTCGCGGCGTTAGGCAACAGCCTCGGTAGTTTCCCGATTGGGAACAATAATATGTCAGCACAAAACCTTCAGGTGGGTGTGCAAGGCAGTAACATCGTAGTGACCTCCGACATCATCCTGGGTAGCTCATTCAAGTTGGGTACGGCGGTTACAACCGTTCAACCGATTGCGGCAGGGGGCAATCTCGGCGTAAATGTGCTGAGTACCACTTTGACTGTTTTGCAGTTGTTCACCTTCCCTCAAGACACCTATAATGCACAAATTCAGCAGATGCTGAACGCAAAGCTTGGTACTGCGTTGAGTGGGAAATTTGCTATTAGTAGTGCCGCTATCGGCAAGAATAGTCACATTCCCTGTAGTGCCAATGATAGTTTGGTGCTGACGGGGACGACGAATTTGGTGTGATGGACAAGAAGACAAACAACGGCGGGCAAGGTTGCCCGGGCCCCAAACCCCCGTGGTTTTTGTTGTTGTATTGTTTTGCACCTATACGTTCCA